>JACDEC010000377.1 GCA_013816645.1 Planctomycetota bacterium | reverse complement strand
GACGGTTTCGGCATTGCCGGGGCAGTAGATCAGGGCCGGCGCCCCGGCCGGGCCGCGCAGCAGCCACCCAGCGAGCACGATCCCTGCGGGGCGCTCGATGCGCACGGCGTCGGCGTCCGCGGGTTCGACGACGACGATGCGCGTGGGGTGGAAGAGCTCGCGCTCGTGGATGACGCGGGCGCAACCGCTGCTCAACGCGCAGGCCAGGATCACCAGCAGCGCTGCCAGGATGCGCAACCGCTCGCTGCCGACGTCCGGACCTCCGGACCTCCGGACTTCCGGACGCTGCCGATTCACAGCTTCTTGAGCAGCGTGATCGCCTGGGTGAACTCCTCGGGAAACGGCGTCTCGATCGACAGCTTCGCGCCCGTCTCGGGGTGCGGCAGGTCGACCTGGAAGGCGTGCAGCAGGTGGCGGGTGATGTGGATCTGGTCCGAGCGGTCGCCGTAGATGCGGTCGCCGAAGATCGGATGGCCCATCTCGCTGAAATGGATGCGGATCTGGTGGTAGCGGCCGGTCGTAGGCTTCACCCGCACCAGGCTCGCCCACTTGCCGACCCGCTCCTCGACCTCCCAGTTGGTCACCGCTTCGCGGGCGTCGGCGCCGTGGCCGCTCGCCCAACGCTCCTGCCCCTTCTGCTCGCCCTTCTTGATGAGGTAGCTGCGGTAGGTCCCGGTCTCGCGCGGCTGGCCGCGGACCAGGGCGAGGTAGGTCTTTTCGACGTGGTGCTCGCGGAAGCCCTCCTCGAGCTTGCGCGCCAGCGCCGAGGTGCGCGCGAACAGTACCACGCCCGAGGTGTCGGCGTCGAGGCGGTGCACGGCGATCATCATGCCGAAGCGGTCGCGCAGCAGGCGTTCGAGGTTCCACTTCTTGCCCGCGTCGTTCGCGGTGACCGGCAGGCCGGCCGGCTTGTCGTAGGCGAACACACCGTCGACGTCGTGGAGCACGCGCTGCTCCTCGAAGTCGTGATCCTGCGGCCGCTTGGCCGGGATGAAGAATTCGACGATCTCGCCCTTCTTGAGAATGCGGCTGCCGAAGGTCTCGACCTGCCCGTTGACCCGGCAGCTGCCGGCGTCGAGCGCGCGCCGGATCGCCCGCACCGATAACTCGCCCTTGGCGCCGAGTGCGATGAAGTGTGCGAGGTCCATGCCGGTCTCGGAACCGACCTGCCGGGCGCTCGGCCCTGGCCGCCAGACCATGCCCTTCTGCGGCGGCCGCGGGCGGCTGCCCGACGGCCCCGATCGTCGCGGCTCGCCGCCCTCGGAACGGTTGCGGTTGGGCGGACGAGGCGGGCGGGGCATGGGCGGCAGCATAGGTCGGGCAGGCCTTGCTCGAAGTGCCATTCCAGGGCGAGGATGAAGAGCGCGGGGTGCTTCCCCGGCATGCCGGCGCTCCGCTCTCGCGGCGTTCCTCGTCGGGGCGGCATCCGCGATGCGATGGCGTCTGGTGCTTCCTCCGCCATGCCTGTGGCTCAAGCGCCTATCGGGCGTCTGGTGCTTCCTCCGCCATGCCTGCGTACCGCTATCGCGCCGTTCCTCGGCCGAAGCGGCCTGCGGGGACGGCGCTGTCGCGGTACTTCGGCACCCCGCTTAGAGCGGGGCGAGCGGCGGTGCCGCTCGTGGCTCAGGGCTGGGGCGCAAGCCCCGCTTAAAGGCGCATGCTCATCCACCGCCAAGCCGCCAGGCCGAGCAGCAGCGACGCGCTGGCCCCGGCGATGATGAACGGGTCGAGCGCGGCGGTGGCGAGGACCCGCGAGGTCACCGCCATCAACGCCACCGGCACCAAGGCCAGGACCACGGTCTGCACCACCGCGGACGCCATGCGGTGGCGGTTGTCCCAGCGCACGAAGCGCGGCAGGGCCAGGCAGACGCACAGCAGGGGCAGCAGGATGTCGAGCACCCGGCCGACGATGATGCGCCAGGTGCGCTCGCTCGGCACCGCGAGCAGGTCGCCGCTGGTCTTGAGCTGCTCGGGTCGCAGGGCGATGGCGAGTTGGCGACGGTCGAAGGGCAGATCGAGGCCGTGGTCGATGAGGTCGGCGCGTGCGACGCGCACCTCCTTCCAGGTCTCGCCCTCGCGCTCGTAGCGGATGGTGTCGTAGAGCACCCAGCGACCGCCTTCCCAGGCCAGGCGATCGGCGGTGACCACTCCGGCCGCGGTGCTCGCGCGTGTGTCGACCGCGAAGGCGGTCACGCGGTTGAACCGCGAAGCGCCGGGGATGGCCTCCTGCGCCGTCCAGAAGTAGCCGCCGGCGCGCCAGCCCGCCGGGCGCACGGTGCTGTTTTTCGACTTGGTGCCGTAGCGGCTGGCCTTGAGGTCTGCCATGCGCCCATCGACCGCTTCGCTCAACGGCGACAATCGTGGCACGACTTGGTCGTTGAGCAGCAGGCCCAGGCAGCCGACGGCGATGGCGAAGAGCAGTAGGACGCGGTAGATGCGCCATGGCGCCATGCCCGCGGCGCACAGCACCATCAGGGTTCCCTGGCGCAGCATCGGCGCGACCACCAGGATCGCCGCGGTCACCGACGACAACGGCAGCCACAGCGCGATGGACTCGGGAACGCGCAGCAGGAAGGCGTACAGCACGACCAGCGGGTCACTGGCGAGGACGCCGATGTAGTCGCCCATCTTGCTGATGAACTCGCCGAGCAGCAGCAGGAAGGTGCCGAGGAAGAGCACGACCAGCCAGCGGCTGATCGCGGTCTGCAGGAGGTGCGCGTCGAGCGTGTTGAGGAAGCGGCGCGGAGCGATCAGGCGCGCCAGCGGGGCGGTGTGCTGCGCGAGTCCTTCGATGCGCCTCCGCTTGAACACGCCGGTCGCCATCTGCACCGGCTTTCTGCCGAAGAGCAGCAGGCCGCGTCGCAGCGGATTGAGCGGTTTGGCGAGGAAGCCGCGCGCCGACTCGGGCGAGAGCAGCATCCACAGTCCGAGTCCCAGCATCACCAGCGACGGCGGCCAGAGCAGGAACGCCGGATTGACCTGCGGCAGTTCGAGCATGCGCTTCACGTAGCCCACGGTCGGGTACACCGACATCGAGGTCATCACCACGATCATCGCCACCCCGATGAGGCTCTCGCCGGTCGCGAAGAGCAGGCCGAGGCCGGCGGCGAACACCGCGAAGATCGCCACCGCGATCGGCGCGTACAGGCGCAGGTTCAGCGCCAGCCGTCCGTTGTTGTAGTCGCTGTACGAGCGCCTGGCGGCCTTGGCCTGGACGATGTCGGTGACGCCCTGGATCACCGGTGGGGGGGGGTCCCACGCCCGCATCTTCGCCACTAGGTGCGCGGTGCTCATCGCGTCGGGATGGTCGACCGCCTTGCGCTTCTCGAGGCGGTGGATGCGGTACGACGGCAGCCAGGCGCTGGCGGTCGCGTCCTTGGCGTCGCGGTGCACGATCAGCACGTCGCGCAGGTCGAGGAACAGCCCATCGGCGTCCTGCTGTTCGATGAGACGCCAGTGCGCCTGGGTCGCGTACAGGGTCGTCGATGCGCCGTCCGCGTTGCGGGTGAGGTAGACGTCGTTGAGGGTGCGCCCGAAGGCCGAGCCCGCCCAGGCGACCAGCCCATCGCTGCGGTAGAACGGGCGCTGCTGCGCGACCTGCTGGGCCATGCGCGCCTGCATCAGCCGGCCCATCTCGTTGCGCAGCGACCCGAGTGCGCTCGGCAGCAGGATGTGCCAGAGCAGCGCCGCGAACAGCACGCCGACCACGATCAGCGGCCCGAGCCGCGCGACCACCGTGACCTGGCTGATGCCGCAGGACGCGAGCGCGCGCAGTTCGCCGTCGCGGTTCATGGTGCCGATGGTCAGCAGCACGGCGGTCGCCATCGCCATCGGCAGCGCGATTGGCAGCGCGATCAGCAGTTGGGTCGGGATGATGCCGAGGAGCTCCTCGGGGGCGACCCCGCGAGCCACGAACGAACCGCAGTAGCCGCCGACGATGATGCCGACGAACATCACCAGCAGCAC
>JACDEC010000376.1 GCA_013816645.1 Planctomycetota bacterium | reverse complement strand
ATGGGGCAGAGAGTGATCTACGCAATCGCGTCGAAGAGCTCGAACGTGAGAACGCCGAATTGCGGGGAGCATCGACCTCGGACGCCGCCGCGCCGAGCGCGACGCCGAGGACCGTGCCGAGCGCGATGACGCCGGCATAGATCAGGAGCGGTCGCCTGCGTCCGATCTGGCGAGCCGTGGGCGAAAGCATCGCGCCCACCGTAGCGGGCCGTGGCGTCTGGCCATCGCCGACCGTCGACAAGGCCAGTTACTGCGCGTCCATCTCCCCGGCGAGTTCCGAGACCTGGCCGAGGTAGGCGCCGTACATCGAAACGATGGTCACCACCGCGAGCACGATCGCCAAGGCGTAGAACAGCCCGCAGAGGATGCGGGTCGCCCAGGCCGTGCGTTCGCGGAAGGCCTCGCGCTGGAGGGCGGCGCAGCGTCCCAGGCTCTCCTCGAGCGCTCCCGCGTGCTCGGCGGTCGACAGCAGCTCGACCACCACCCGCGGCATCCCGGCCGCCGCGAGCGCAGGGGTGAGGCCGGGCAGGCGGCCGCGCGCGAGGTCGTCGCTCACCCGGCGCAGGCGATCGGCGAAGACCCGGTTGCCGCAGGCCGGAGCGGCGAGGTCGAGCGCCTGGTGGTAGAGCATGCCGGCCGCGAGCCCTCCGCGCACCACCAGGCAGGTGTTGGCCGCGACCAGTGGCAGGGTGATGCTGCGCACCAGCGGCAGCAGGGCGATCTTGCCGGGCACCGTGGTGCGGCGCAGCACCAGCCAGGCGATCAGCGCGGTCGCCAGCACCGCCCATAGGATCGCCGGTCCGATGATCAGCCGCCGCACCGATCCATGCAGGAACCAGTTGATGATGCCCGGCATGATCAGCGCGACGTGCGCGAGTAGCAAGGGATAGAGCAGCTTCCCCAGCGCCATCGTCACCAGGGCGCGCTGGTGCTCGTAGAACGACGAGATCTCGGCGCACATCTCGGGCAGCCGGCCGCTGCGTTCGCCGGCTTCGATCAGCGCCACCGGCAGATGATCCTCGCCCGCGTCCCGCAGTTGCGGAGCCAGTGCCGTACCACCCTGGCATCCCGCGGCCCAGGCGCCGGCGTGCTCGCGGTACCAGCCGGTGGTCACGCCGCGCGCGTAGTCGAGCGCCTGGCCGAGCGTCATCCCGGCGCGGGTCATCAGCGCGAGCTGGTGGTAGAAGGCGATGGGTGCGGACCAGAACATGGGGGTTGGCTACGAAGACGGGGACGGCGGAATCGCGCCGAGCCTTCAGGGCGACGTGCGCGCGCGCAGCGCGGCCGCCACCGGTGCGGGCACCAATGCGTCGACCGGCAGGCCCGCGGCCAGGGCTTCGCGCACCAATCGACCGCTGAGATGGACGGTCTCGGCCGCAGCCGGCAGCAGCACGGTTTCGAGCCCGCCCAGGGTGCGGTTGACGATCGCCAGCGCGCGTTCCTGTTCGAGGTCCTGGCCGCTGCGCACCCCGCGGATCAACACGCCGATCCGGCGTCGCGCGGCGTAGGCGACGGTGGCGCCGAGATAGCGGTCGACTTCGACGTTGGCCAGGCCGGCGGTCAGGTCGCGCAGCAGGGACACCCGCTGGTCGATCGACAGGAACAGCGACTTGTCGGGATTCACCGCGACCGCCACGATCAGGCGCTCGGCGATCGCAGCGGCGCGGCGGATGATATCGAGGTGCCCGAGGTGCGGCGGATCGAAGCTGCCGGGATAGAGGGCGATCATGGGACGCTGGCGAGCGACCGGCCTACTCGACGTCCTCTTCGATGCGCGCGACCAGATCGGCCGCGAGCGTCTCCTCGCCGCCGCCGTCGGGGTGCACGACGCGGACGCTGAGCAGGTTCCCATCGGGATCGGTGTGCTTGCTCATGATGTAGCAGCGCAGCGAGCCGCCGGTGCGGAAGGTCACGCGGTCGATCCGGCCGAGGTCGCTGGGCGGCGGTATCTCCGCCACCGTGACCGCAGGCGCGGCGCCTTCGTCGGAGCCGGTGGCGGTCGCGTCGGTCGCGACCTCGGCGCCGTCGCCCGCTTCGCCGGCAGCAGCCTTCTCCTTCTTCTCGGCGTCCTCGACCAGCTTCTTGAGTTTGGCTTCCTGGGCGAGGGCGGCCTTGCGCGCGGCGATCCATGCCGACCACGACCCGGCCGAGTCGTCGGAGGGGTAACCGGGGTAGCCCGAGCCGCCGCTCTGCTTGGCCGGCAGCGCCAGACCGGTGCGTGCGCGCAGCGCCTCGATCGCGATCTTGCCGGCCTGGCGGTCGCCGATCGCGTTCACCAGCAGGGGAAGGACCGTGTCGTCATCGCCGGCTCCCTTGCCGGCCAGGCCGCCGATCGCCGACTTCTTCGCGGCGTAGTCCTCGCTGGCCATGGCCTTCTTGTAGGCGGCGATCGCGGCGTTCTCTGCGGCTCCCAGGCCGCCAGCGAGCAGCAGTCCGGCGAGGAGCGAGGCGAGACGGGGGAGGACGGGCATTGCGCAACTCCAGGGCGGCGGTCGCGACCGCGGGGGCTCAGGCGCCGGAGGGGGCGAGCATGTCCCGCGCGACGGTTTGTGCGACCGTTTCGCCAGCGAGGAGCTTAGCCAGGGCCAGGGCCAGCGCCAGGGCGGTACCGGGACCCTGGCTGGTCACCAGGTTGCCGTCGATCACCACCGGGCGGTCGACCCAGGCCAGCGCGTGCGGCTCGACCTGGGCCCGCACGCCGGGGAAGCTGGTGAGGCTGCGGCCGGCACACAGCCGACGGGGGACCAGGGCGATGGGTGCGGCGCAGATCACCGCCAGCAGGCGCGGCGAGCGCAATTGCCGTTCGGCCAGGTCCTGGATGCGCGGATCGTCCCGGCAGGTCGTCGCCGAACCCATGCCGCCGGGCAGGTAGACGACGTCGAAGTCCCGCTGGCGCACCTCGTCCAGGGTGACGTGCGCCGCCAGGGGGATGCCGCGGCTGCCGAGCACGACCAGGCCCGCCGCGCTGGCCACGGTGACCTCCTGCTTGGCGCGCACCAGCACGTCGGCGATGGTGACGGTCTCGATCTCCTCGGCGCCCGCGCAGAGCACCACCAATGCCGTGGCCATGGATCCTCCCGTGCGCCGGGGTCGATGGGGGCTCATGGGGGCGTCCAATGCCTGCCCGCGTAAGCTTTGCCCCCGGCGCAAGAACCACGATCATCTCAGGCGACTTCCGCACAACCCTTCAGGACCCGACATGACGCGCGCGCTCGCCCTGCTCCTGCTGCTCATGCTGTTCCTAGCCTACGTGCCCGCCGCCGACTCGCCCGCTGGCGACCTGCTGACCCGCCTGCTGAAAGCGCAGCAGACGATCACCTCGGTCAGCGGACGGTTCACGCAGCGCAACCTGCGCGCCGACGATCCCGAGGGCACCGCCAGCCTCCATGAGGCGACCTTCGCCCTGCAGGCCCCGGACAAGTACAACCTGGTCTACACCAAGCCGGGCGACGACGAGTGGCGGCTGCGCTACTGTTCGGACGGCGTCGTGCGCAAGGAGGTCACCCAGATGTTCGCCGGGCAGGAACCCGACGTGGTCGCATCGCCGGTGAAGGGCGACGGCGGCACCGGTGCCGGCGGCGTGGATATCGGCCGCTACATCAGCGCTTTCCTGCGCTTCGATCCGGTGGCGGTGAACAAGGACTTCATCGTCGCGATCGCAACCGCCGGCGAAGGCTACCGGCTCGACCTGCTGCCGCGCGAGGCCGAACTGGCCAGGCAGGTGCAGTCGATCTCGGTCGACCTCGACGCCAACTTCCAGACCCGTGGGATCCGCTTCGACGACCCGCAGGGCAACCGCATCGTGGTCAACGTGACCAAGGCGGTCTACAACGACGGGATACCGCCAGGGACATTCACCCACGCCGACGGCAAGTGATGGCCGAGGGCGAGTCCACCGAGATCTGCCACTGCGTCGGCGTCCGCCGGGACACCCTGGTGCGCGCGATCGTCGGCGGTTGCCGCAGCAT
>JACDEC010000031.1:10589-13601 GCA_013816645.1 Planctomycetota bacterium | reverse complement strand
CGCCGCGACCGGCTGGCCGACGATGGCCGCTGCGCCGACTGCGGCAGGCATTCAGGCATCACGACCGCCTGACCGGCGCTCAACGCAGCGGGGGAAGCGGTGTTGCCGCTTCCCCTCGTGCCCGGCCTCGCCGGCTTGTGTTGTGGAACTGAGGAGAGTCGAACTCCTGACCTGTTCATTGCGAACGAACCGCTCTACCAACTGAGCTACAGCCCCAAGTCGGCGGTGTTTCTAGACTCGAGCCTTCTGATTGCCAGTGGAAACGTCTGGCGCCCAGCACGCTCCGGCTCCTGGGGGAGTCCACGAAAACAGTGCGGCAGCCTGGGCTTGCAACCATCGGCACGCTTGTGATGGTGCTGCCCTTCCAAGGGAAACCCATGCCGGTCCAACGTTCCTTCGTGCTCCTCAAGCCGGATACCGTGCAGCGCAATCTCATCGGTGAGGTCATCTCGCGGCTCGAACGCAAGGGCCTGCAGATCATCGGTATGAAGATGCTGATCCCCAGCGTGGACCTGGCGACGCGCCACTACCACGAACACGCCCAGAAGCCCTTCTTCCAGAGCCTGCTCAAGTTCATCGTCAGCGGCCCGTCCGTGGCCCTGGCGCTCGAAGGCGACGAGGCCATCGCGGTGGCGCGCAGCCTGATCGGCGCCACCGATGGCCGCAAGGCCGCCCCCGGCACGATCCGCGGCGATTTCGGGATTTCGCGTTCATCGAACCTGGTGCACGGCAGCGACAGCCCCGAGGCCGCCGAACGCGAACTCAAGATCTGGTTCAGCGAGGGCTTCGTGGCCTGGTCGCGCTGCGACAAGCCTTGGCTTGATTCGGAGTAGAGCCGTCGAGCATCGGGGAGCGATCCACGCGATACCCCGTGGTGTAACGGTAGCACTAGAGATTTTGACTCTCTCAGTTCAGGTTCGAATCCTGACGGGGTAACCAGTCGAGCAGGCGCGCAGCGGATCTGGTTCGCACGCCGCGTGCGATAGCATCACGTCGTGAGCGCGATCATTTGACGTTTCGGAATGGTGATGTGGTCCATCGAGCACCCCGGCCGCGAACCAGGTGCCGTCCTTCTCAAGCCACACCCTCACCCTCCATGTAATCGAGGGCGCGCCATTCTTCATGCCGAGGTGACTGACGCGCAAGCGGAAGGCCGAGGAAGCGAAGCTTTCCATCATCCTCTTTCTGCAGTCCCAGTATGACAGCGCGACGAGCGATCCAGCAATGGCAATCACGCTGATCAGGAATGCCGCGACGACGAGCCACAGCCAGCCCAGCGAACGTGACCTACTTTCGGACATGCCTGCGATCGTAAGACGGAGGTTTTGCCGAACGAGCGGCCGCCGCGGCGCTCAGCGTGGTTGCCCCTGGATCGCCAAGGCGAGCAGTTCCGGACCGTCGTTCTTCGGCGCATTCACCGCCTTCGAAACCGGCCATGCTTCGAGTTCCGCGTCCGGACAGGCGACGACCAGCGCCCGCACCGCCGCGATCGGAGTCGTCGGGTCGAGCCAACGGTCGCGATCCGCCGGCGCGATGATGCAGGCCTGGCGGTGGTGCACGGGGGCGATCGTCGCATTTGCCGGCACGGTGAGCAGCAGGAATGCGGGCTCGCGCTCCTGTCCTTCGGGCGCGTCGAGCCAGCACCACAGTCCGGCGATGGTGAAGGGCTCGCGATCGACGCGGGCGATGGCGAACGGTTTGTTCGCGCCGCCCTCCGGCTGCTCCTGCCATTCGTAGAATGCCGAAGCGGGCACCAGGCAGCGGCGGCGCAGGAAGGCTTCGGCGAAGGTGCGCTTGCCGTGCGCTTCCTCGCCGCGCGCATTCACCAGGTCGCGACCAGCGAGGAAGGCCGGCTTCCAACCCCACCGCATGAGGCCGAGGCGTCGCTCGCCACCGCTGAGGATCAGCACGGGATGGTGCTGCGAGGGGGCCGCGTTCCAGGTCGGCTTCCAGCCCCGTGCATAGAGCGCGTTGGCCTTGGCGTGCAGGCGGGTCTCAAGTTCCTCTGCGGTCAGCGGATTGGCGAAGCGACCGCACATGCTGCGAGGCTACACCTGCGCTCGGAGGTGGAACCGCGGCGTGCAGCACGTCGCGTCAAGCGCCAAGGTCACTGTTTGTACAACGCGTGACAGAGCATCCCGAACGCTAGCGTACGAGGTGATGACGTACCTCCTGCTGCATGTCGATGACCACCCAGGCGATCTCGAGTTGTTGCGCAACGCCATGCTCGAGACCGATCCCGACGTCCAGGTCGAATCGGTGGCCAGTGCCGCAGCCGCATTGACCTTCCTGACCGCCGATCTCCCCACGGGCGGCCAGCGCTGCCCGGACCTGGTGATGATCGACATTAACATGCCGCTGATCAGCGGCATCCAGCTGTTGCGCCTGCTCAAGGAATCGCCGCAGTGGCAGAAGCTTCCCGCGCTGATGTTCTCGAGCTCCCAGCGCAGCGTCGAGCGCGCGGTCTGCAAGCAGCTCGGCGCCGCGGGGTTCATGCGCAAACCGGCGCATTGGACTGATTACCTGACCTTCACCCGCAAGCTCGCCGCCGAGATCCGCTCTGGGCGTCTGCGCGAGATGCAACGCACTGACGACTCGTCGACCTATTCTGCGCTGCCGGTCGCCGACTGAGCCCTCACATGGCGGCGGTGGTCGCGCGCTTCGTCCCGGCGATCAGCACGCGCACCCGTTCCGCGATGCCGAGGTAGCCGTCGTAGTGCGGCGGCTTGGTCAGGAAGTCGTTGGCCCCGAGACCGGCGCAGATCTCGCGGTCGCCCTTCGACTTGGACGAGGTGAAGACCGCGACCGGGATGTGCTTCCACAGTGGGTGCTGGCGGATGATCTGCAGGACCTTGTGGCCCGAGACGATCGGCAGATTCAGGTCGAGCAGGATCGCTCGCGGTTCGGGATAACCCGCCCAAATGCCGCGGCGGGCTAGCATATCGTAGGCCTGCACCGCGTTCTCGGCGACCACGACCGCGACCGGCACCTCGCGCTCGCGCAGCGCCTCTT
>JACDEC010000031.1:0-10579 GCA_013816645.1 Planctomycetota bacterium | reverse complement strand
TTCCACCATCAGGATGGTGGCTATTCTCGCTTCGACCTGTCCCGCGTTCACAGCAAGACGATGCGCAGGCGCAGCCCGAGTGAAGGCTGGAACCCGTCAGCCTGAACGCTTGGGAGCCGGGCGAGTGAACGGATTGTCGTCGCTTTAGTCGTCGCTTGGGCAGGCGGCGAAGCCGCTGCGCAGCCGCTGGGCGAGCGCATTGGCGAGGCCGACATACCCATCGATGGTCATCGGCTTCGAGGTGAAGCAGGCTGCGCCCGCGCGCAGGCACGTGGTGCGATCGAGCGTCGTGCGCGACGAGGTGAGGATGACCACCGGGATGGCATCGATCGGAGCATTGGCCTTGAGGATCTTCAAAGTGGCGAGTCCGTCGATCACCGGCATGCGCAGGTCGAGGATGATCACGTCGGGCAAGTCGATGGCGAGCTTGTTGCGCAGGAACATGAAAGCCTGGGGAGCGTTCTCGGCGGCGTGCAGGACGACCTCGAGCCCGGCTTCGCGCATCGCCTCGCGCATCAGGCCGACATCAGCGGGATTGTCCTCGATCAGCAGGATCTGCTTCATCGCGCTCATGTTGCCATGATGTATGTGGATGATCCGGTTCCGCAAGCTCGAGCGATGATGAAGTTGGCGTAGGAAACGGTGTTTCCGCACGACACCGCCAGGTCTCGCGGTGACGTTTCAACCAGTAACGCCAGCCGGCGCGAAGTGGCAGCCACCTTCGAGGTACCGGGCCATCGCCCGGGCGTGCTCGATGTATTCCGGCCAGACCGATGGCTTCACTCGATAGGCGATGGCCCCGAGTTGCAGGCACTGCGCCCGTTCGGCCGGGCGAATCGACGAGCTGAACATCACCACCGGAATGGCGCTCAGTTCCGCGTCCTGTTTGAGCATGCGCAGGGTCTGCATGCCATCGACCACCGGCATGCGCAGATCGAGCACGATCAGCGCGGGCAGGGCGTCGTGCGTGCAGCCGCGCAGGAGGGCGAACGCCTGAGCCGCGCCGTTCGTGGTCTGGACCTTGGCCGGGATGCGGATCTCAGCCAGGGCCTGGCCCATGAGTTCGAGGTCCGCCGCATTGTCGTCGATCAGGAGCACGCGTTTCATGGGGCGCCGTCTTAGGAGGAACGAACGGTGCAGGCGATGCAACCGACTCAGCCTGTACAATGCCCTCCACGGGACCGTGGTCCGTGGGCGGTTTGACAGCGCTCGACTCTCCGCGGTATACTCCACCGTGGATTCCGCGCCCTCCCTTCGGCCCCGGCTGCCGTTTGCGACCGATCGCTACGGCCTGTTGGACTTCCGACGCATGCGTCGGGTGTACGAGTTCTCCAACAGCCAATCCGACCCCTCGGTGATCGGCTGGGGCGTCGCCGAGGCCATGACTCCGCATCGCAGCTATTATCCATCGGTGTGGATCGACGCCCTGTGAACCTGTAGGGTGAACCTGTAGGGTGAACCTGTAGAGAGTTGGGCCGCCTCCCTGGCGACCGGGAACGCCGTCCAGAGGCTCGCAGGCATGGTCAACACCGTCCCATTGATCCTGGTGATCGATGATAGCCCGCACGATGTCCAGTTGCTGCAGGCGGCATTCGCTGAGGCCAGCGTCAGCGCGCGTTTCGACGTGGCCAACAACGGCGACGAGGGCATCGCGCGCCTGTGCTCGCGCCGTCCCGGAGCGGGGACTCCTGACCTGGTGATCCTCGACATCGGCATGCCCAAGCTTGACGGACGGGCGCTGCTCGGCTTCCTGCGCACCAACCCGGCGATGCGGTATGTTCCCGTGGTGGTCATGACCGGCAATCAGGACGAGATCGTTCGCGAATCCTGCCTCGCCCTGGGCGTCGATGGATTTCTGCGCAAGCCTGCCGAGTACGACGATCTCGTAACTCTGGTGGAAGGTCTGCGGCCGCTGCTCAAGCAGGCGTCGTCTCGCCTCAAGGCCCAATCCCGCTGAACGACTTCCGGCCGGGCGAGGTCCACACCGAACGATCGACGTACCGCTTCGCAGCGCGCAATGCGGGGGTCGCAAACCCTGGCGGCGCCCCCGCGGCCCGCTAGCATGCCGGTGCCCCTGCTGTGTTCGAGGTCTGGCCGCTGTCCCCTGGCCTTTCGCACTATATGGGAGCCAACCGCCCCGATGGGCCATGCCCAGAGGGGGAGGCTCCCACCTGAACTACCGGTTCAGGGACGCCTGCTTGATACGGCATAAGCGGAGGCATTTTTTCCGGGCGCCCGCCACACGGCGGGTGCCTGGCCGTTTTTCGGGCCGTTTTTAGACTGTCCGTTTGTAGACTGTGGAGCCGAACCGACGTGCGCATCACCCTCGCCCAGGCCATGGGCACGTGCTTCGGCGTTCAGGACGCGATCGACCTCGCCCTGGAGCCACGCTTCCGCGACCGCTTGACCGTGGTCGGCCAACTGGTCCACAACCCCCAGGTTACCGAGCGCCTGCGCGCCAACGGCGTGCGCATCGTCGAGCGCGACCAGATCGACACCATCACCACCGACGCGGTGATGATCACTGCTCACGGCGCCGCCGACACCACCAAGCGCGATCTCGAGGCCAAAGGCTTCACGGTGTTCGACGCGACCTGCCCGCTGGTCATCCGCCTGCACAAGCTGGCCCGCTTCCTGGAACGCGAGGGCTACTTCCCCGTCGTCATCGGCCAGTCCGAGCACGTCGAAGTCCGCGGTGTGGTGGGCAACCTGCGCGAGGCGGCGGTGGTCTACGACCTCAACGATCTCGAGGTCCTGCGCGGCCATCCGCGCATCGGCGTGGTCAGCCAGACCACCAACCGGCTCGAGCAGGTGCAGCGCCTGGTCCAGGCGATCCGCGCCCTGCCCTGGGTCAGCGAAGTACGCTTCGTCGACACGATCTGCCAGCCGGTCAAGGAACGCCAGCAGGCCATCCAGGATCTGCTCACCCAGGACATCGACCTCGGCATCGTCATCGGTGGACGCAACAGCGCCAACACCCGCAAGCTGCTCGAACTGATCCACGACCGCGGCATCGAGGTCCACCACATCGAGCGTTCCGAGGATCTCGACCCCGCCTGGTTCATCGGCAAGCAGCACGTCGGCATCACCGCCGGCACCAGCACCCCGCAGGATGTCATCGAAGCGGTGAACCACGCGGTGCGCGCGCTGGCCGAGCAGGCGGCGTGACCGGACGCGCGTCGGCGTGATCGAGCCTGCTGATCCCGAGGTCGCCGACCTCGGCGCCGTGGCCGGCCAGGATGGCGAGCTCGACCTCGGCTACCAGGTCCGCATCGACGCGTTCAGCGGGCCGATGGACCTCCTGCTCTACCTGGTGCGCCGGGCGCAGGTCGACATCGCCGACATACCGATCGCCGAGATCGCGGATCAGTTCGTCTCGACGATCGCGTCGTGGGAGGACCTCGACCTCGATGTCGCCGGCGATTTCATCCTGCTGGCGGCGACGTTGCTCGAGATCAAGAGCCGTCTGGTCAGTCCGCCGGCCCCCGGCGGAGAGGACGACGCCGATGCCGAGGCCGACAGCGATGTCTTCGATCCACGCGCCGACCTCATCCGCCAGCTGCTCGCCTATCGCCGCTTCAAGGACGCTTCGCATCTGCTGATCGGACTCGAAGCCGAGCATGCGCTGCGCTGTGGACGTCAGTTGCGCGAGGCCGTCCCCGAGGATCCCGAAGAGATCGATGGCCTGACCCTGGAGAACTGCGACCCCTTCGCGCTGTTCCGCGAATGGGAGGGGATCGTCGCCCGGTTGAGCGGCCTGGGTCCGCGCACGGTGGTCTACGACGACGTGCCGATGGAGGCGCGGATGGCGACGCTCACCGCGACTCTGCAGGCGAACCGCGAGGCGAGCCTGAACTGGCTGTTCGAGTCGACGCCGGCGCGGATCGGTCGCGTCGGCATCCTGGTCGCGCTGCTCGAATGCGTCCGGCAGCGCATCGTCGAAGCCGTCCAGCACGAGCAGTTCGGCGACGTCTACCTGCGCTTCCGCGACGACGTCGAACGCGCGCGCCAGCTCGAGCCGCCACCCGAGCAGCCATCCGATGCCGGCCGCCGGCGACGGCGCGTACCCCTGGTCACCTGGCGACCGGGCGAGACCGCGCCAGGTGCCGAGGATCAGGAGGACCATGCCGAGGCCGAGGAACCGACCGAGGACCTGGTCGAGAGCGACGAGCAGCGCTTCCTACGCGAACTCGATGCCAGCTGCGACCTCGAGGCGGTGTTGGCGCGCGGCGCCGATCTCGAAGCCGGCCTCGCCGCCTTCGTGGTGGCCCGTCGCGAGGCCGCCGCCACCCCGCCCGAGGACGGTGGTCCGCGCCGCGACCCTCCCCCACACCCGTGACCGGGCGGGGTCTTCCCTTGCGCGCCGCCAGGGGCGTATCTACCCTGTCGCTCCCTTACGGCGCTGTAGCTCAGCGGTTAGAGCGGAGGCTTCATAAGCCTTAGGTCCCCGGTTCGATCCCGGGCAGCGCTACCACAAACCCCTGGTTCCGACCGGGGGTTGCTTGTTGGCCGACACCGGCGAAGGCACCCCACGTGCTCGGCCCAGCAGATCGTGCGGGGGCTTTCCCGCTGTTCGCCCGAACGTCAGCGGCGGCGGGCCGCGATGAACTCGAGGATGAGCGGCGAGCGCATGTCGGGCCGTCGGTCACGGTACTTCGCGTACCCTACGTCCGCCTGCGCAGCGTCACCGTTCACATCGGCGCGGATGGCTTCGAGCAGCGGTGCGTCGATTCCCCAGTACTCGGTCACCGATTCGCCGAGCAGCACCGTGAAACGCCGTTCGGGGATGGTCCCCAGGCGTTCGCGGTGCTCGCTGCGCCACGCCCGCCACGCCGCGATCGGCGAGGGCCCCCGACCCAGGCGCCAGCGCATGGTCGGTGCGAGCACGAAGCGGGCGAAGTGGAGATCCGCGGTATGCATCCAGGTGAAGCGGACCGCTTCGGCGATCGCCAACGCTTCGGCCCCCAGGGCATCCTCGCCGGCGGCGTAGTGCCTGAATGCGATCCCGTACCGGGCGATCGTCGAGTCCACCTGCCGGGTAGCGATGGCCTCCTCCCACCTGCCCAGCTGGGCGAGCGCCGTGCCCCCGAACCAGGGGACGTCCCCGTAGGCGGCCAGCGATTCGGCCCACCGTCCCTGGTGCTCCAAGGCGCGCGCGCATATATTGCGCTGGTCGGGGTAATCGCGCAGAACCTCGTCGAAGCGCCCGAGCTCGAGCAGGGCCAGGGCGCGGATGTTGCGTTGAGGATGATCGAGGAACTCCTCCTGGCGACCGCTCCAGATCACCGCTTCGTGGGCGGCGTACGTCCCCGGGAACACCCGCGCGAGCTCGGCGTAATCGCCGATCGTCCTGAGGGCGCCGGCGACCGCGGTTTCCAGTTCGGGATAACGGGTCGCGACCTCGCGGTGCTGCCCGAGGTGCTCCAAGGCCGCGGCGCAGGCCACGCGCTGCTCCGGGTATTCCGCGAGCACCTGGCGATGTCGACCCAGTTGATTGAGCGTGTCGACGCAGGCGAGCAGCGCGACGTTGTCGGCGATCGGCACGTCCAGGGCGTGCGCCAAGGCGACGACGGTCGCGCGCAGCGAGTCGATCCGGGCGACCAGGGCCGCCTCGTCGTCATCGATGCGCAGGGGGGCCTGGTCGAGCAGCCATCCGGAATATTCGGCAGGGTCTCCGGGCGAGCTCGGCGTAGGCGCTGCGCGCCTCGCCCTCGCGATCGAGCTTGAGCAGCAGCGAGGCCCGGCGCACGATCGCGTCCGTCGCCACCTCGTCGCCAGGGTGCTCGCGTTCGCAGGTCGCGAACATCGCGATCGCCTCCTCATCGCGGCCCTCGCTGGCGAGGCATCGCCCCACGCGGTAGCGCGCCACCGCCACTTCGTCGCCGTCGGGATGGTGGAGCAGGTACACCTCGTAGCGCTCGCGCGCGCTGGAATACAGCCGTTCGGCGTAGAGCGCATCGGGCGCGGTGAGCGGCGACGAGCGCAGGGGCAGCGGCCTGGTCGAGATGCGCACATCGTCGATGGTCAGCGTCGTTCCCGCGGTTTCGAACCCGAAGGATTGGTGCTCGGGGCCGGACAGCATGTCGATGTCGCTGTACTCGATGACTTCGACCCCGTCGATGGCGTAGCGCAGCGTATCGCCGGCCCGTTCCATGCGCATGCGGTAGGCGCGCGATGCCGCGAGCGGCGCGGGCAGGGCCCGGCGCACCAGGATCTCGGCGGCGGGCCCCTTGGTCAGCGTGATCGAGGTGTTGATCCCGTAGCCGCCGAGGTGGAAGACGTAGCCCTCGATGCGGTTGCGGGCGCCGATGTAGCAGTTCACGTTCGACGAGCCGCTGATCGGCGTGACGGTCCATTCGACGCGCAGGTCGCCGCTCAGCGCTCCCGCCCAGCTCAGGTTGGTGATCTGCGCCGACGAACCGTCGCTGTAGGCGGCGCCGTCGCGCACCGACCAGAACGACTGGTCGATCGGCACCGCGACGGCGCGGCTGTAGGTGTCGACGATGCGCGTCGCGCTCCAGCGCTGGGTCAGCGCCGCGTCGCCGCCCGCGAAGTCCTCGGTCGCGACCACCGACCAGCGCGAGTACTCGCGCTGCTTCTCGCGCCACAGCAGGCCGGCCACGAGCAGCAGCGCCGCCAGCGATAGCGCGCCGGTGATGACCACCGGCCGGTTACGGCGCGTGAACCGCCGCAGGCGATCGAGCACGGTGTCGCGGCGGGCGGTGATCGCGCGCCCATCCTGCCAGGCCTTGAGGTCGGACACCAGTTCGGCCGCGCCGCGGTAGCGCCGGCCGCGCTCGGGATCCATCGCCTTGAGCACGATGTCGAGCAGGCGATCGGGCACGGCCGCGCGCTCAGCGGCGGTCGGCGCGTCGATCAACCCGAAACGCTTCTTCTCCCAGAACCGCCGCGGGTCGTCGTCCCAGGTCGGCGGCCTCAGGAAGAGCAGGTGGAACAGCGTCGCGGCGATGCAGTAGACGTCGCTGCGCTCGTCGGCGGCCTGGCGACTCGCCTGTTCGGGCGACATGTACAGCGGCGTCCCCGCAAGGGCCCCGGCGCTGGTGACCGAACCCGACCCGATGGCGGTGCCCCAGTCGACCAGCACCACCTCGCCGAATGCGCCGAGCATGATGTTGTCGGGCTTGATGTCCTGGTGGATGACTTCGCGATGGTGCGCGAAGGCCACCGCCTCGGCGACGCGCAGGATCACGGCGACGCGGTCGCTGATGCTCGCGATGGCCACCGGAACCGCCCCGTCGCGCGCCAGGGCGATGCATTCGCCGAGCGACATGCCGTCGATCTTGCGCATCGTGAAGTACACGTCGCCATCGCTGCTGACATCGATGTCGTAGACCGGCAGGATGCCGGGGTGCTCGAGGCGCGAGGTGACCTGGGCTTCGACGATGAAGCGGGCGAGCCGGTCCGGGTCGCGGATTCCACCGCCATGCAGCACCTTGAGCGCGACGTCGCGGGCGCAGTCGCGGTCGCGCACTGCGAACACGCGGCCCGATCCGCCGCTGCCCAGGAGCTTGCCGAGCAGGTAGCGCGATCCCCGGGCCAGTTCGGGAGGCAGGTCGCCCAGCCGATCCGCCAAGGTCCGCCGGTCGAGCACCGGGGCCGGCCTGCCGACTCCGCTGGACGACGCCCCGTCGCTGACCGTACGGTCCATGCCGTTCACCGGTTCGCCCTGCAGCAGCGCCTCCGCGCCGAAGGCGTGACCGGGCAGAGTTGCCCCCGCCGTGGCACGGAAGCGCGCCTGGATTCCCGCTACCGATTCAGGTTCGCTGTCCGTCACGCTGCCGAGCATGGCCCGCCACCGCTCGCCTGTCCATGCCCGGGGCGGGCCCCGACGGACGAGTGCGTTGGTGGGGGTGGAGCCGCGCAGCGCAGCGTGCCCCAGTAGGCCTGGCTGAGAGCGGCCTCCCCATGCGCGTGCGGATCTGGCCGGTCCGATCCCAACCACCGGGAGGAGAGCGGAAATCCGCGTCCATGGTCACCCGCCTGGACGCAGATAGCTGAGCGGGCGGGCCAACGCCGTGCATCCGCCTCATCGGACAGGGTACATCGGAAGGTGGCCCCTCGACCGGCGCCGGCTGATTCGACCCAGATCCGGCCGCCATGCCGCCTGACGATCTTCCTGCAGAGCGCGAGACCGACTCCCGTGCCCGGATAGCGGCCGGCGCCATGCAGTCTCCGGAAGGTCTCGAAGACCTGTTCGTGATGAGCCGGGTCGATGCCGATACCGTTGTCGGCGATGGCGATCTCCCATGCTCCGGGCCGACGCACCGCGGTGATGGCGATGCGCACCGGTTCCACTCCGCGGTATTTCAGGGCATTGCCGAGCAGGTTCTGCATCAGTTGGGTGAGCTGCCGCCGGTTGCCCACGACGGTCGGCAGATCGGCGGTCGTGATGCGGGCAGCGGCTGCACCGGAAGCCTCGTCCAGTTGCGCCAGGGCTAGGTCGACGACCTCGGCCAAGGCCACCTGATCCTGATCGCGATCTTCGTGATCGAGGCGCGCGTACGCGAGGAGATCCTCGATCAGGAGCTTGCCGCGCGCCGCGGACTCGCGGGCCATGCCGAGGAATCGCGCGGGACCCTCAGGCAGGGTCAGGCCATGCGCAGCGGTGAACTCCCCGAGGTGCTTGGCCAGGAAGTCGCACGAGGTCGCGACCGTGCGCAGCGGCTCCTGCAGGTCGTGGGCGGCCGCGTACGCGAACTGGCCGAGGTCCTCGTTGCTGCGCGCGAGGACGCGTTTGACCTCGTAGACGCGGTGCACGACCCGTTGCAGGTGGGTGCGCATCGCCTGGGCGGCGGCGATGTCCTCGACTGTCCATGCGCGGCTGCGCCCGCGCACCTCCTCGCTCCACTGGGCGAACGAAGCGCGCGGGGTCAACCGCAGGCCATCCGCCGCGCGGGCCACCGGCTTGCGCGGATCACCGCCCCAATTCACCGTGTGCACCTGTTCCGGGCGGAACCAGAGCAACAGATCGGAACCGCCAGGATCGAGGCGCACGGCAAGGCAGCCGCTGGCGGTGTCGGCGCAACCGGCCGTCGACGGTAGCTCGGCTGGCAGCCGGTCGATCGCGACCACGTCGTCGACCATCCGCTGCGCGAGCCACGCCCGGATGTCCTCGAGGATCCGTTGCGGCGGCACCAGGCCAGCGGTCAGCACGCTGCCGCGATAGCTGAGCAGCGCGCCGGTCGCTCCGACCAGCGCGAGCACCCGATCGGGGCGCATGAGGTGGTTCGCCCAGTCCTGGGTATCGTCGAGGCTGAACTCATCGAGCAGTTCGTTCTGCAGCCGACTGGCGCTGGCCAGGGCGCGGAGCTGCCGCTGCAGGGAGAACTCCGTGATCCGTGCTGCGAGCAGGTCGCCGATCAGATCGAGGTGCGCGCGCATCGCGTGCCTTGCGCCGCGCGGAGCGCCGTGCTGGCACGCCACCAGTCCCCACAACGCGCCGTCCACCACGATGGCGGCGGTGAGGCTGCCGCCGACTCGCATGTTGCGCAGGTATTCCAGGTGGATCGGCGACACCGCGCGCAGCTGCGACCGGGACAGGTCGAGGGGCATCCGCGAGATCGGGTCCTCGCGCGGCAGCAACGGCCATTGCCGCTGAGCGCTGTCGGCGATCATCCGCACGCGCGTGGTCAGCATCATCGCCCGGGCCTGCTGCGGGATATCCGACGCCGGGTAGCACAGCCCGATGAAGCATTCGGCCCCCGGCGAGGTCGTCTCGGCGATCACCTCGCCGTGGCCATCGGCGTCGAACCGGTAGACCATCACCCGGTCGTAGCCGGTGAGCGCGTGCACCGCGCGGGTGGCGGCGCGGGCCGCGCCGGCGATGTCGACGGCGGCACTGATGAGCGGCACGGTGCGCGCGATCATGGCCGTCGACTCGTGGGCAGCCAACGTGTCGGGATCGCTCGGTTCGCATTCGAGGATGGCGACGTCGCCTTGGCGCAGCGCCGTGATCTGCAAGGTCCCGCGCCCGCTGGCGCCGGCTCGAGCGGCGATCACGGTCGGAGATCCGAGCGGCATGCCCGCCAAGGCCGTGCGCAGGGCGCCAGCGACCTCGGGCATGGACCGGTCGAGCACCTGGCCGAGCAAGGTCCCGGCAGCGATGCCCAGCCATTCCGCGGCGTTCGCCGCCACCTGGCGCACCACCAGGTCGGCGATGCCGACGCTCAGCAGCGTCCCGTGGGCCTGGATCGCCCCGGGGATGTGGATCGGTTCCTGGCTGCACTCGTCGAGCAATTCCTGGGTGACGCCCGCGGCGCCCGAGCCGAGCGGCGCGATCATGGCTGCGACGCTGCGGCATAGACCTCGCCGATGCCATCGAACATCCGCAAGGCTCCGTCGAGCACGAGTTGCGGATCCCAACGCGGGTCGAGCCGGTCGATGGCGCTGCGCACGCCGGGCCAGGCGGCCGCGACCTGGTCGGCACCGTCGTGGTAGTCCAGCCCTGGACTGCGCGCATGCGCGAGCGCGAACGCGCGCGCCAGCAACGGACGCAGGACGCGCGAGCCGAGCAGCGATCCGGCCACCACGTAGCATGCGCCGATGACCGCCGCCGGTG
>JACDEC010000375.1 GCA_013816645.1 Planctomycetota bacterium | reverse complement strand
CAGCAGCGGCAGGTAGATGGGCTGCGACATGGCAGCGAAGTTCGCCGGCGTCTGCGATCGTTCGCCCATGCTGCGCCCGTGGTCGGCGGCGACCAGCAGCGCCTCGTGCGCGGCGAGCACCGCGGCGGCCTGCTCGGCATCGGGCATCGCCAGTTCGACCGCGATGCTCGCCCAGCGCGGGTCGTCGTCGCCCTGCATGGGTCCCAGTCCCAAGTCATGGAAAGCGCGCACGATCCAGCGGCCAGGGCGGTCGATCTCGACGAACAGCTGCGGCATCATCGACTCGATCTGCTCGCCATCAGGGGGCACCGCGAACGTCCCGCCCATGCCGCCCATGCTCATTACCGGCCGATCGCGCAGCGGGTCGGCGCCGAGCGTCCCGTCGGGAGCGACGGCCTCCAGCCAGGTCCGCGTCGGGCGCACGGCGCGTCCATCGCCGCCGAGCTCGATTGAGAATTCTTGCGTGCCTCGATTGCGCACGACGTAATGGACGAGCCAGCTCTGGCCGAGGAAGATCCGCCCGGTCGGTGCCTCGAGGACCGTGTTCAGACCGGCGGGCAGCGGCTGCGCTGGCTGCGGGTCGGCGTCCCCGAAATAGGCTTCGGGGGCGCGGTGTTCGACCGCCGACGCGGCCCCGATCACCAGGAAACACATCAGCAGCGCGGTTCGCATGGCAGGGTATACGTGCGCACCGACCCGGCGTTCGCCAGTCCTTCGTCCGAACGGCCAGCGACGCGAGCGCGCCGGCCGTCCGGAACCGAGAAAGTTGTCCGGGGACTTATCTGCGGCCGCGCGCGCTGATACCGCGTCCTCCGCCCGAGCGTCCGGTGCTGCGCAGGTTCGTGCCACGGTCCGCGCGATCCTCGGCACGATCGCGCACATCCTCGCGACGGTCGGCCCGGTTCTCGACGCGGTCGCGCACATCCTCGCGCTGATCGCGGACGTCCTCCCGGTGATCGCGGACATTCTCGCGACGATCGGCGACGTCTTCACGGCCGTCGCGGAGATCCTCGCGCTCGTCGCGGGCCCCGCCGTCATGGGCGGCATCGCGGACATCCTCGCGCGCATCGCGGGCATCCTCGCGGCGATCCGCGACGTTCTCGGCGCGGTCGCGCAGGTCTTCGCGGCGGTCGGCGACGTTCTCGGCGCGATCGCGCGCGTCCTCGCGGCGGTCGACGCGGTTCTCGGCGCGGTCGGCGATATCCTCGGCGCGATCGGTCGGGGCTTCGAGCGCGAACGCCGCGGCGATCGTCAGCAGGGAGGTGGAGGCGAGGGACAGGACATGGGCCATCATGGCGGTTGCTCCGGATGCCGGCGGTGCGCCGGCGGGGTGAGCCCGAGCAGTGCGTCAACCGTGCCAAGCGGCCCGACGTCCGAGCGGCCATCGGGTGTGGGGATGGGCGAATTCCACCACCGTTGGTGGGGGAATGCGCGGCGGTCGCATGCGCGGCCAGCCCGACACGGAGCACTGCGCAGCCGCCTCCGGCAGCGGAGCGACGCTCACCACCTGTGGGCCTCAGGACCTTCTTGCGGACATTGCGCTGGCGAGCCTCGCGACGTCGCGGCTGATCGACTCAGCAGCTGACGCTGAGCCGCAATCCGCGGGCGGACCATCGCTCGACCGGACGGCGCAGCGTCTGGAACGAGTGGCCGTTCCTGCGGAATGCAGTGGCGCAGACCCGCAGAAATTTTGAGGAATAAGCTATCTCGGTGTTCCTGCCGAGTAGAGTGACCGGCCGGAGTCAGCGCGCGGGCCCATCGCCTCGCACCGATTTGCACTGTCTCGCACCGTCTCGCACCGTCTCGCACCGTCTCGCATCGACTCGCATCGATCATTCATCAATCGTTCCGCAGAAAGAACTCCACATGAGCACCACTACCTCCTCCTCGAACGAACAACTGCGCCAGAAGGCTGCCGAGATCAAAGAGAACGTCGTCGACATGGCCGGCATCGCCAAGGACATGGCTGTCGACAAGTACACCGAGCTGAAGGACGGCGCCGCGTCGCGCTACCGCTCGGGCGTCGACAAGGCCGGCAAGGCCCGCGACGGCCTCGTCGACTACGTGAAGGAGAACCCCGCGAAGTCGCTGCTCGCCTGCCTGTGCGTCGGCGCCATCGCCGGGTACCTCGTCTCGCGCCGTCGCTGAAGACGACGGGCAGCGGGGAGCGATGAGCACCAGCACGCCAGAGCCGCAGGCCGGCGAGGGCGGATCCGCCGGCGACGAGCCGACGGATCCGCTAGCCCAGCTGTTCGCGCACGCCAAGGAGATCCTCGCGGCCACGCGCACGCGATTCTCCCTGGCCATCGACGCGTCGATCGGCTCGCTGCAGCGGCTGCTGGCCGCGCTGTTCCTGCTCGCGTTCCTTGCCTGCTTGGCGTTCGTCATCGCCTGCTTCGGCGCCTACCACCTCGTCAGCGGCTCGGTCGCGGCGCTCGAAGGGCTCATCGGCAATCGCTGGGCACCCTCCCTGATCGTCGGCGCGCTGTCCTTGGGCTGCGCGGCCGCCCTGATCCTCGTCCCCTACCAGTACCTCCAGCGATCGCGACTCAAACGGCTGCGTGCGAAGTACGACCAGCGCCCGCCGGCGGGGCCATGAGCCCCAGCCACGACCGGGACGAAGGAGCGCTCTTCGCTCGCATCGAAGCCGACTGCAGCCGGCGGGTCGCCGCCGCTTGGGATGGCCTCGGCGCCACCGCGCGCGGTTGCGCCGACGTCCGCCCGCTCGTCCGCGCCCACCCGCTGCTCTGCGCCGGGTCCGCCGTCGCGCTCGGTTTCATCGGCGTCCTGGCGATCCGTTATTTCTCCCGGAAGCAGGCGGCTCCACCGCCACCGTCGCCTGCGCAGTCGACTGATCCGACTGCGACCATGACGATGGCGCAGCGTTTGCGCGGTTGGGCGATGCGCTCCCTGCTCGACGGCTTCCTGATCCCGTTCATCGCCCAACGGATCCAAGGCTGGATGGCGAGTTCCGCCGCCACGGATCCCGACGTCGACCGCGATCGATAGCTAGTATCGACGTTGGTTCGAGCAGCGCGCCGCAACCTGTTCAAGATGGTCGACCAGGTCGTCGTCACCGGTCGGGCAGCACGTATGTTCTCACCCATCGCTATGCGTGCGGGCCGAGGCCGCCGCCGGCATAAAAGCCCCTGGATGGGGCGCCTGACGAGCCGGATGGCCGGACGCTGGTGGATGAAGGTGGATGACAGTGGACGAAGGTAGAGTGGTAGGAACTGGACTGGTGGATCGGGTGGAGTGGTAGGAACTGGATTGGCGACGCGGATTGGTTGACCGCGACTGAAACGATACGCAAACCCCGGCCGGCTCTCGGCCGGGGTCTCTCGTTGGCGGGATGGCGCTCGTGGTCACGACCCAGCGTGCGCCCGGGCCCCCTTGCCAGCGCCAGGGATCCTGAGGTTGTCGTCGCCATCATCGCTGCCGCCGACCGAGACGTTGATGCGTCCACATACAGGGCGATGGGACGGAGCGAGCTGGCATCGGTCGCCGGAACTGCGCACGCATCGTCGCTGACGATGCGGACGGTGAGCGACCAGTCCGCGGCGGTCGGCGTCGCTGCGATCGCAAAGGTCGTGGTCGTTGGCTGTCCCGCCATCGTCGCTCAGGATCAGCCGCCAGCGGCTGCAGACCCCGCACCTGCAGCGATTGCGGCATCTGCCCTATCCAAGCCGCTCGCCGGCGAGGGCTACCGCCGGCTCGTCCTGACCATCGACCGCTATCTCACAACGGCCGTGCCTGGTCCGCCCCTCGCCTCCGCGGAGTCGGTGGCGCATTGCGAGACCGCGTTCTCGCGCCGCGTGCGCGGCACCTGGAAAGTCCAACGCGATCGCTGAGCGGCGTCGCGCCGGATCGCGTCAGCCGCCACGGCGAAGGTCGATCTCGGCGATCGTCGCGCTGACGATGGCGCGCAGCTCGGGCAGGCGCTCCGCCGCCGCGACCTGGCCGCAGTGGGCCGCATCCT
>JACDEC010000374.1 GCA_013816645.1 Planctomycetota bacterium | reverse complement strand
ACGCAGTCCTGGCCGGGCTGCGGCTGCGGCTGCGACGTCCAGGTGTGGGGGATGCCGGGACCGATCAGCACGAGATCGCCGGCGGCGAACGCTTCGACCGATTCGCCAACGTAGCGCAGACCCTGACCCCGCTTGATCCAGGTGAGTTCGAGCTCGGGATGGAAATGCCAGGCGAACGGCCAATGGCTCTGGGTGGTCAGGCGCAGCGGGTAGCCGCCGGCGCCGGCGACGATGAGCTCGCGGCTGGGCGGGCGGCGGGCGCGCAGCTCCACTGGTGACTCCTTTGCTGATTTCGTCGTTCGGATGGGCGCGGTCGGCAAAATTAGTATCAGCTGCGGTGAACGTCGGGCAAGTCGCCAGCGGCCCGAACGCGATCGTCGCGAGCGGAGCCTCCCATGCAGACCGCGACCACTGCCGATCCACGCATCCTCCTCGACGCCCCCTACGCCCTGCCGGCGTCGGCGATCGCGCACTACCGCAGCGCGGGGTACGTGAAGCTGCCCGGCGCGCTGAGCGCCACGGCGATTGCACGGTACGCGCCCGACATCGCCCAGCAGGTCAGCGAGCAGACCCGCGACCTGCCGCCGCTCGGCGCGAGGTCGACCTACGGCAAGGCCTTCCAGCAGGTGATCAATCTGTGGCGGCGCAACGAGGCGGTGCGCGCCTTGGTGTTCTCGCAGCGACTGGCGCGGATCGCGGCCGAACTGATGGGCACGCGGGGCGTGCGCATGTATCACGACCAGGCGCTGTTCAAGGAGCCCGGCGGCGGATTCACCCCGTGGCACGCCGACCAGCAGTACTGGCCGCTGGCCTCGGACCGCTGCGTGACCGCGTGGATCCCGCTCCAGGCGGTGCCGCTCGAGATGGGGCCGCTGGCCTTCGCGGTCGGCAGCCAACGGATCCTCGCCGGTCGCGAGCTCGGGATCTCGGACGAGAGCGAGCAGGTGATCGGCCTGACCCTGGCCGACTGCGCCAAGGACGAAGGTTCCTTCGCGCTCGGCGACGTCAGTTTCCACGCGGGGTGGATCTTCCATCGCGCCGGTCCCAACCGCACCGATACCCTGCGCGCGGTCATGACCGTGATCTACATGGATGTCGACATGCGCCTCGCGCCGCCCGGGAACGGCAATCAGGAAGCCGATCGCCAGGGTTTCTGCCCGGGGGTCGCGGCCGGGGAGATCATCGATACGCCGCTCAATCCGGTGTTGTGGACGGCCTGAGGCGTTCCAGCCCGAGCCCCGCCTCGACGCGTGACCGCGACCGAACTGCGGTCAGCGCGCGCGCGGTGCGCTGCGCGACGCGGAGGCGGGCGCGCGTAGCAATCCGGCTTCGCGCAGCACCTCGTCGAGCGTTTCGACGAACACCACCTCGATGCCCTCCTTCACGTATTCGGGCAGCTCGTCGAAGTCACGCTCGTTGGCGCGCGGCAGCAGCGCGCGCGCCAGGCCGCTGCGCTTGGCGGCGGTCAGCTTCTCGCGCACGCCGCCGATCGGGTAGACCCGGCCGGTCAGGGTCAGTTCGCCGGTCATGCCGAGCTTGCGCCGCACCGGGGTGCCCAGCGCCAGCGACAGCAGCGCGGTGGCGATGGTCACGCCGGCGCTGGGCCCGTCCTTGGGGGTCGCCCCGGCGGGCACGTGGAGATGGACGTGGTGGCGCTCGAACCAGGTGTCGTCGAGGCCGAAGCGCGCGCTGTGGCTCATCAGGTAGGAGCGCGCCAGGCTGGCGCTCTCCTTCATCACGTCGCCGAGCTGGCCGGTGAGCGTCAGGCCGCCGGTCAGGCGCGGCTGTTTGCCCTCCTCGACCCGCGCGCTGGGCACGTTGGTCGAGACCGCCTCGATCTCGAGGGTCGCGCCACCGAGCGCGGTCCAGGCCAGGCCGGTGACCACCCCCGGTACGGCGTGGGCCATCAGTTCGTCGTCGCGCATCAGCGGCTTGCCGACGTAGGTGACCAGCCCGGGCGCGTCGATGAGCGCCCGGGTGAATGCGGCGCCGACGCCGTCCATGACCGTGGCCTTGGCGGTGGCGACCTTGCGGCAGATCTTGGCGACCAACTGTTCGAGCCGGCGCACCCCGGCTTCACGAGCGTAGCCGCGGATCAGGCTGATCAGCGCCGGCTTGGCGAAGGTGATGTCCTTGGCGGTCAGTCCGTGCGCGATGCGTTGCTTGGCGACCAGGTAGTTGCGGGCGATGGCGTACTTCTCGGCCTCGACGTAGCCGGCCAGGCGGATGACCTCCATGCGATCCTGGAGCGGTTCGGGGATGCCCGAGATGTCGTTGGCGGTGCAGATGAACAGCACGCGCGACAGGTCGACGCGCACGTCGAGGTAGTGGTCGAGGAAATCCCGGTTCTGCTCGGGGTCGAGCACCTCGAGCAGCGCGGCGGCGGGGTCGCCTTGCATGCCGACGCTGAGCTTGTCGATCTCGTCGAGCAGCACGACCGGGTTCATCGATCCGCAGCGCCGCAGGGCCTGGACCAGCTTGCCGGGCAGCGCGCCGACGTAAGTGCGGCGGTGGCCCTTGATCTCGGCCTCGTCGCGCATGCCGCCCAGCGACAGGCGGAAGAACTTCCGGCCGAGGTGCTTGGCGATCGAATGCCCGATCGAGGTCTTGCCGGTGCCGGGCGGTCCGACCAGGGCGATGATGCCGCCGCCGCGGTCCTCCTTGAGCTTGCGCACCGCGCAGAACTCGACGATGCGATCCTTGACCTCTTCGAGCCCGTGGTGGTCCTTGTCGAGTCCGGCGCGCAGCCGTTTGAGGTCGAGATCGTCCTCGGTGTAGTCGCCCCAGGGCAGATCGCTGAGCCACTCGAGTCGGGTGCGCACCACCCCGTATTCGGACGACGCGGGGTCGAGCAGGGTGAGCTTGCGCAGGTCCTCCTCCATGACCGAGCGCACCTCGTCGCTGAGTTTGGCGCCCTTTTTTCCCAGCACGTCCTTGAAGCGCTTGAGGTCGAGGCTCTTGTCGTCGGTCTCGAGCCCGAGCTCCTCCTTGATCGCCTTGAGCTGCTCGGTGAGGAAGAACTTCCGCTGGTTCTCCGAAACCTTCTCCTCGATCTGGTGGGTGATCTTGGCCTTGATCTGCGAGAGCTGGGTTTCCTTGGCCAGCAGCACCAGGACCTTCTCCATGCGCGAGAGCACGTCGTCGGTCTCGAGGATCGCCTGGATGTCCTCGCGCGACGCCGTGGTCAGGCTGGTGGCGAGGTCGGCGAGCCGGCCGGGGCCGTCGATGTTGTTGAAGTTGGCGAGCACCGCCTTGATCTCGTCGGCGAACACCGGGTTGTGCTGCACCAGGTCCTTGAGCGAGGTGACGATCGCCATCGCCATCGCCCGCACCGTGCTGTCCGCGGCGTCGACGTTGGGTTTGACGACCAGCCCGCGCACCAGCAGGCGCGGCTCGCTGGCCTCCAGCGAGGTGATGCGGAAACGCGCCAGGCACTGGGCGAAGATCTGCAGGCCGCCGCCGTCGGCGTCCTGGTGCTTGAGCACGCGCGCGACGGTGCCGACGCCATGGAGGTCCTCGAAGCGGAAGTCGTTGCCTTCTTCCAGTGGTTGGCGGGTGAGGAAGAAGCCGACGTACCCGCCCATCTCAGTGATCGCGTAGCGGACCGCGTCGCTCAGCCGGCCAGCCGGAACCACCAGCGGCAGCATCATCGACGGGAATACCGGGCGCTGGTTCAGCGGCAGCGCCAGCACCGTCGACGGCAGATTGTCCTCGGGACGCGCGACCTGCGACGGCCGCGACTGGGGCTCGTCGTGATGCTCGGTTTCGTGGACGACTTCGGCGTCCTTGGCGTCGCGGTGCTCGGCATCGTTCATGCCGCCAGTGTGGATCGCGGCGGGAGCACCTGAAGAGCCGCGGCGCTGGTCCCGCACAGCGCATGCCGTGGAGGCCGGCGCCGCTCCCGCTCCGGCTGTGCCAAATCGGTCGGGATTGCGTCGCAGGGCGCACGGGTACGGTCGCGCTGATGACGCGCGCTGCCTGGTTCGACGT
>JACDEC010000373.1:3298-3992 GCA_013816645.1 Planctomycetota bacterium | reverse complement strand
GATCCCGGCGATGGCCAACCGCGCACGCGCGCACCGTCGGCGACTGGAGACGAAGCAACCCGGGGGAAACCCCCGGGTTGCGATCGAGCGCAGTCAGACCGCCTGATCAAGCCTTGGCGGCGTCCGGAGCAGCGGCGTCGTCGATCAGCTTCTCCTTGGTCTTGGTCTTCTTGCCGACGCGATCGCGCAGGTAGTAGAGCTTGGCGCGGCGGACGCGGCCGCGACGGGTGACCTCGACCTTGATGACCTTGGGGGTGTGCACGGGGAAGATGCGTTCGACGCCCTCGCCCGAGACCACGCGGCGGACGGTGAAGGTCGCGTTGACCTCGCCGTTGCCGGCGCACTTGGAGATCACCGTGCCGTTGAAGATCTGCACGCGCTCCTTGTCGCCTTCCTTGATGCGCGTGTGCACGTCGACGGTGTCGCCGACCGCGAAGTCGCCGAGCGGCTCCTTGCGCAACGAGGCTTGAGTGACGGCTTTGAGCAGATCGACCATGGCTGGCTCCCACACCCGCTGATCGGACGGTGGGTCCGTGCGGGGAGGGGGCATGCTAGGGTTGTTGGGTGGCTGTCAATGCTGGGGCGCGGTGGAATCGGGGCTCGGCGGGGCCCGCCGGGCCAGCCACAGCGCCAGTCCCAGGCCGAAGGCGACCAGGAGCAGGCTGGTGACTTGGCTATTGGTCAGATCGACCGA
>JACDEC010000373.1:0-3288 GCA_013816645.1 Planctomycetota bacterium | reverse complement strand
GTGCTGGCCTGGCGGTAGTCGTCGCGAAGGGCTTCGTTGAAGAAACGCCAGACCCCATAGCCCACGCAGAAGGCGGCCGCGGTCATTCCCCGTCGCTGGCTGCCTCGGTACAGCCAGGACAACCCCAGGCACAAGGCCACCATGGCCAACGTCTCGTAGAGCTGGGTGGGATGACTGGTTTCGCCGGGATGACCGGGCTGGACCACCGCCCAGGGCAGGTCGCAGACCCGGCCGTAGCAGCAGCCGTTGAGGAAGCAGCCGACCCGGCCCACGGCGATGGCCAGGGCGAGCGATGGCGCGCAGAGGTCGGCCACGCGCAGGACATCGAGGCGCACCCGCCAGACGTAGAGTGCGGTGACCACTGCGGCCAGCAGCAGTCCGCCGTACCAGACCATGCCGCCGCTGTCGATGTCGAGCAGCGCGCGGCCGATCGGCTGGTCGAGGGACGCACGGTTCTCCCACACCCATCGCGCGCGCGCGCCGAACAGGCCGGCGACCAGGGCGATCAGCGTCATCCGGACGAGGTGCTGCTCGTCGACACCGGCCCGCCGCGCCTTGGGCAGGGCCAGGAGGAAGGCGCCCACCACGGCGAGCAGCAGACAGACCGCGTAGCCGGTGATGGTGACGGGCCCGATCCAGGCGATCAGGCCCAACGCGGCCGCGGCGCAGGCGGCGATGATCCCCGCCACCGCCGGCACCAGTTGCGCAGCGAGCGCTGACTGACCGCGCCACGCCAGTCGCCCGGCCACGTACACCGCCACCGCCACCCCGAACCACGGCAGGCTGAGGAAGGTGAAGGTGGCGAGGACGGGAAACATGGTCGCTCCGGGTCGCTCAGGGCGTGTTGGGTGGACCCGCGAGCATGCGCGAGGAGGCGGCCATGCCGTTGACCTCGCCGGCCAGCCCGGAGACCCCGCCCACGCCATCGAGCAGCGCACCGCCCAGGTCGGCGGCGAGATCGCTGAACAACTCGGCCTTGGCGACCTCGGTATCGGCGGCGTTTTCGACAGGCGCAGGGGGCGGATCAGCGATCACGACCGGCGCGAGCGGTGGCGCATCGGCCGGCGGAGCCGGGGTTTCTGGTGCAGGCGGCGCGACCACGACGGCGGCATCGGCGGTCGCTGCGGCGGCCGCGTCGGTATCCCAGCCGCCGTCGCCCTCGCCGGCCGGAGCCGTGCCTTGTTCCTGGGCAGGCGGCATCGGTGCCCCGCTTTTGTTGAGGATCTGCGGGCGATGGTTCAGTTGGTCGACCGCCGCCAGGCCATTGGCGACGTCGCCGGCGAGACCCTGGTGCGCGGTGAGCTGGACGCTGTCGCTGTCGCCGAGTTCCTCGGCGATCTCCTTGCGCAAGCCGACGAGCAGGCGGCCTTTCACCAGCGCGACGTAGTCGGTGTCGTTGTGCAGCCGCTCGACGACGAACAGGGTGCCGGTCACGCGCATTTCGAGCGCGGCGCCGCGCACCGTGAGCTGCGCATATCGGCCAGTGCCGGTGACGTCGACCTGGATGGCGCCGGCCGCCAGCTGGATCGCCAGCCGGCGCTTGCCGTCCTCGACCTTTTCCACCACGAACGACAGCGATCCGCCCGGTGCGACGACGATGGCGCCACGCGCGAAATCGGCGAGTTCGAGGCGGATCGGTTTGGCGCCAGCGACCACCAACTGGCCAGCGGCGATCGTCGCCTGCGCGCTCGCCGGCTGGCCGGCCACCGTGCCGTCGCCGGAGGCGAGCCGGGCGATCGCCGGCGCGGTTTCAGCCGCTTGCAGGGCGCAGGTGAGGAGAGCGATGATGCCGATGGCGAGCAGGCGCATGCGTTTCTCCAGAGCTCAATAGGTCGCGGTCAGCCGCAGGCCGACCTGGAAGCGACTGTAATCGCGATTATCGATGTTGGACGAGCGGGCTGAGATGCGGGCGTACGCGCCGGCAGCGAGCCAGCTCGACAGCCACCAGTTCGTTTCGGCGCCGAGCGCGGCGAGGTGGGCGACCTCGGCATCGCTCTCGCTCGGCACCGCTTCGTCATAGACGCGCAGTTCGTATTCGAGCGCCGTGGCGAGATCCCAGGTGCCCCGGGCGCGTTCAGCGCCGAAGCGCCACGACCATCCCAACGCGGGGCGCAGGGTGAGGTAGCTCTCGTCGTCGGTGCCCGCGCGGAAGGCTCCGGCGCGCACGCTGGCCTCGACCCGGCGCCGCGCCGCGAACGGCTGAAGCAGGAACCAGTGGCGGTAGGAAGCCAGCACCAGGGTGCCCGACGCCGAGTCGATGTCGTCGTAGTCGAGTTGCATCGCCTCGACGCCGGCGATATCGACATGGTCGCGGCGGATGGAAGCGACCGTGGCCGAAGCGCTGATCGCGGTTGCCGCGCCTTCGCCGTCGATGATGAAGCGGTCGGCGCCGACTACGAACCCGGGGTTGACGCTGCGCCAGCGGAACAACCCGGTGATCTGCCCGCCGACGCGCAGCAGGCGCTGCTCATCGTGGTCGGGGTACTCATCGTCGGCCGCGGTGAGCATCACGTTGATGCGGGTCTCGTCGCGCGCGACCGCCCGCCAGATGCCGGAAGCGGCGGCCGACAGCGCGAAGCCGTCGAGTTCGGTGACGACCTGGTTCTGGTCTTCGAGCAGGACGACGTTGCTGTCGTAGCCGGCGCCGAGGCTGATCGCGCCACCGAAGCGCTGCAGCGGCGCGGGTTGCGCCGCGCCAGCGGCCCGACGGCGGGCGGCGAAATCTGCGACGCTCACCGGTGCGGGAACCTCGCCAGCGGTGGACGTGGGCGGAGCCGGTTCGGCTGCTGGAGGTTCGGTCGGCGTCGCTTCGGCGGCACCCAGGCCGGCGGGAATGGCGGCGAGCAGGACGCTGACCGGAAGTGCGAGGAAGCTTTTCGACGTGTTCACGGCAACTCCACCAGGATACGGAAACCGATCGGCGAGAATGGCTGGGTCGGGTCGGCCTTGGCGTGCGCGGCGACCGCGAATTCATGGGCCAACTCGTCGCCGTAGCTGCCGCCGGCGATCTCGCCGGGAATGCGTCCGGCACGGTCGGAGAGCCACTCGTGGACGTTGCCCGCGAGGTCGAGGTGACCAAAGGGGCCCACGTCGGCCGGCTTGGTCCCCACGCGCCGCGAGGCCGGCTCGGAGGTGCCATCGAAGGCGGTGACGGTAAACGAGGCATCGAACGTCTCGCCCCAGGGGAATACGCGCAGGGGGTCGCCGCCGCCCGCCGCCTGCCGCCATTCCGCGCTGCTCGGCAGGCGCACGCGGGCGCGGGCCTTGCCCGCGAGCCAGGCGCAGAAC
>JACDEC010000372.1 GCA_013816645.1 Planctomycetota bacterium | reverse complement strand
CCTCGGCTCCGGGCAGCGACTGCGGCGCCACCACCAATGGGCGTCCCGGCCGGCACAGCGCCAACTTCTCGCCGGCGATCGCCTCGAGGGTGTCGCCGAGGATCTGGCAGTGGTCGCGGCTGAGGTTGGTCAGCACCAGGACCGCGGCGTCGAGCACGTTGGCGCAATCCAGGCGCCCACCCAGGCCGACTTCGCAGATGAATGCTGACCCGGGCCGCGCGCTGGCGAGCAGGCAGGCGATGGCGAAGCAGCGCTCGAAGTAGGTCAGGCGCGTGCCCGAGCCACTTTCGAGCTGGTCGACCCGTGCGCACGCCGCGGCGACGCTGGCCGCGTCCGCCGGTGCACCGTCGATCCGCCAACGCTCGCGGACGGTGTTCACGTGCGGGCTGGTGAAGGCCAGGGTTGATTCGCCGGCGGCGAGCAGCGCGGCTTCGATCAGCCGCACCGTGCTGCCCTTGCCCTTGGTGCCGGTCACCGTCCATGGCGCCGGGGGGGTTGGCAGCAAGCGCATGAAGCCGCGCATGCGGTCGAGCCGCAGGTCCCGGTAGTCGCCGGTGTGCTCGAGATTGAGGGCCTCGCCCAGCCAGGCGTCGATGCCGGCATCGGTCGGAGGGATCACCCGCGGCATGCCGGCATGCTAGGGGTGCAGGCGGGGGGACCAGTGCCAGCGCCGGCTGGGCCTTGGATCGCCAGGCGCGCCCGGGTAGGCTCCGCCGCGATGGCCAAGTCGACACTCCTGGCGCGGTTCAAGCGCGGCGACCTGATCTCCAGCGAGTTCGAGGTCCTCAGCCTGCTCGGCGAGGGCGGCTGCGGTTCGGTCTACCATTGCCGCTGGGCGAAGAACCCGACCAAGGAGGTCGCGGTCAAGCTGCTCGACAACGCCAACGACCTGCCGCGCTTCATCCGCGAGGCCAAGCTGCTGCGCAAGACCCGGCACGCCAACGTCGTGCGCCTGCTCGGCAGCGGCTTCCACGATCAGCGGCCGTACATCGCCCTCGAGTACATGGACGGTGGCAGCGTCCGCGACCTCATGGACCAGCGCGGCAAGCTGCCGGTCGACGAGGCGGCGTGGATCCTGGTCCAAGCGATCAGCGGCCTGCGCGCATCCAAGACCGTGCACCGCGACCTCAAGCCCGAGAACCTGCTGCTCGCGCGCGGAACGTCGAAGCAGCTGCGCATCGTGGTCGGCGACCAGACCAAGGGACCGGTGGTCAAGGTCGCCGATTTCGGCCTCGCCCGCATGATCGAGGTCGGCGACACCCGCCTGACCAATTCCGGCCAGGTCATGGGCACGCCGGTCTACATGAGTCCCGAGCAGTGCCGCAGCACCAAGAACGTCGGCATGAAGACCGACATCTACGCGCTGGGCGTGATCTTCTTCGAGATGATCGTCGGCAAACCGCCGTTCGACGCCAACAATGCCTACGACATCATGTCGATGCACTGCAACGACGAGCCGAAGTTCCCGCGCATGGACAAGGCGGCGCGCGATGTCTGTGCCCGCTGCCTCGAGAAGGCGGTGGGCAAGCGCTACCCCTCGCTGCTCGCGCTCGAACGCGACCTGCGCGCGATCGCCGGACTCGGCGAGCCGGCGCCGGACACCCAAGGTTGGCGCATCGCGATGATCGTGATCATCGGTCTGGGGTTCCTGGCCGCGCTGGTCTGGGTGCTGCGCGACCGCCTGGGCATCGTCCTGCCGTTCTAGCGTACACTGACGAAGCGGTCCTGGGCCAAGGCGCGCAGCCGCTCGACGTCTTCTCGGCGGCTGATCGACAGGGGAATGATGTAGCGCAGTTCGGCCTGGAGCAGCTCGTCGTCGAGCGGGCGGTCCATGTGCAGGGCGCGGTAGAGCGAGGAGACCACCACCTGCTCGATCTCGGCGCCGCTGTAGCCGCGGCTGCGCTCGACCAGGGCGTCGAGGTGGAACTGCTCGGCGACCTGGCGGCGCAGGCGCAGGTGGATGGCGAAGATGTCGCGGCGTTCGCCGTCGTCGGGCAGGTCGACGAAGAAGATCTCGTCGAAGCGGCCCTTGCGCAGCAGTTCGGGAGGCAGCGCCGAGATGTCGTTGGCGGTGGCGACCACGAAGACGTCGCGGCGGTTCTCCTGCAGCCAGGTCAGGAACGAGCCGAACAGCCGCCGGCCGAGCCCGCCGTCCGATTCGCCCGAACCGGTGGGGCCGAGGGCCTTCTCGATCTCGTCGATCCACAGCACCGCCGGCGCGATCGATTCGGCGACGGCGATCGCCTTGCGCAGGTTGCGCTCCGATTCGCCGATGAACTTGTCGTACATCTTGCCGGCGTCGAATTTCAGCAGCGGCATGTTCCACTCGCGCGCCACCGCCTTGGCCGCGAGCGACTTGCCGCAGCCCTGGACGCCGACGATCAGCGCCCCGCGCGGCGCCGCGAGGTTCATCGCCCGGGCCTCGCTGGTGAATCCGACGGCGACCCGGCGCAGCCACGACTTGAGCCCGGCGAAGCCGCCGAGCTCGGCGGTGTTGGCCTCGACCGGAACGAACTCGAGCACGCCGCTGCCGCGGATCAGCTGGCCCTTGCGCTTGAGCAGGTCCTTGAGGTCGTCGACGGTCAGTTTGTTGTCGGTGATCACCGCGTAGGCCACGGCCTGGCGGGCCTGCGCCAGGGTCATGCCGGCGAGGATGCGCAGCAGCGTCTCGGTCTGCGCGCCATCGAGGGTGACCTGGACCTTCACCGAGCGCGAGATGGTGTCGATGGTCTGCTTCACGACGTCGCGCAGCTCGTCGCGGGTCGGCAGCGGGAGCTCGAAGCGCGCGACCAGGTGCAGCAGGTCGGGCGGGACCTCGATGGGATCACCGCACAGCACGATGGTCGAGCGGGTGCGCGCGAAGTGTTGGGCGACCTCGCGGAACTGGCGGTTGACCTTGTTGTCGGTGAGGTGCTTGGCGAAATCGCAGAGCAGGAAGATCGCCGAGTTGTCGTGCGCGCGCAGGCCTTTGAGCAGCTTGAGCGGATCGTCGCTGCCGCTGATGCCGTCGCGGTTGGCGCTGTTGCGCAGGCCCGAGACCACCGACCACTCGTGCAGGGGCAGGAAGAGATCGACGCCGACCGCGCGCAGCAGGCTCTGCACGCGTTCCTCCTCCGGGGTCTCGATCGCCACCACCGAGTGGAACGAGAGCACCAGCGTCTTGAGCTCGTGCAGCGCGGCTTGGCGAGGGTCCATGGCGGCGAGCTTCGAGCTGCCGACCGCAGCCTGCAAGCGCTGTTGCCCGCCCGGCGTCGTTCAGCACGCGCGACCCTGGTGCGCTGACAGTTCGGCGTGTTCGACGCACAGTCGCGACAGCTCGTCCGGATCGGGCGCGGCGCCCACGCCAGGGGCGTCGCTGAGCCGCATCTGCGACGGCGCGCTCAGGCGCATCTCGGGACGGGCCAGGTCGCGCGCGTAGAAACGATTGGTGGGGAAGACATCGGAGGGATAGGCGATGTTCGGCAGGCTGGCCAGGGCCAGGCAATGCGATGCGCCGACCGCGGATTCGAGCATGCCGCCGACCCAGCAGGGGATGGCGTGCTCGGCGCACAGGTCGTGGATGGCGATCGCGTTGGTGATGCCGCCGACCCGGCCCGGCTTGATGTTGACCCAGCGGCACGAACCCAGGGCGATCGCCTGGCGCGCCTTGTCCAGCGAACTGATGCTTTCGTCGAGGCAGATCGGCGTGCGCAGTCGGCGCTGCAGGGCCGCGTGGTCGACCAGGTCATCGTTGGCCAGGGGCTGCTCGATCATCGCGAGGTCGAAGCGATCCAGCTCCTGGAGCATGGCGGCGTCGGCGAGCCGGTAGGCGCTGTTGCAGTCGACGTGGATCACCGTGGTCGGGAACGCGGAACGCACCTGGGCGATCATCTCGAGCTCCCAGCCCGGCCGATACTTGAGCTTGATGCGCGTGAAGCCGGCATCGACGGCTTCGCGCATCGTTGCGATCAGCGCGTCGACGGTCTCCATGATGCCGAAGTCGGCGCCGACCTCGACCGTGGAG
>JACDEC010000371.1 GCA_013816645.1 Planctomycetota bacterium | reverse complement strand
GTGTGGACCAGCGCGCGCACGTCCTTGGGGAAGCAGCTGCCGCCGTACCCGCAGCCGGGATGGAGGAACTGGAGGCCGATGCGATGGTCGGCGCCGACGCCGAGGCGGACCTGGCGCACGTCCGCGCCGACCCGCTCGCAGATGTTGGCGATCTCGTTGATGAACGAGATCTTGGTCGCGAGCATGGCGTTGGCCGCGTACTTGGTCATCTCCGCCGAGCGGATGTCCATGCTGTGGAAGCGCAGTCCGTTGCGGATGAACGGCGCGTAGAGGTCGTGGAGCAGGCGGTCGGCGCGCTGGTCGTCGACGCCGACCACCACCCGGTCGGGCTTCATGAAATCCTCGATCGCGCTGCCTTCCTTGAGGAACTCCGGGTTCGAGGCGACGGCGAAGGCGACCTCGCTGCCCCTGGCGCGCTGCTCGTCGGCGACCCAACCGCGCACGCGCTGCGCGGTGCCGACCGGCACGGTGCTCTTGGTCACGACCAGGCACCAGTCGCGCAGGTGGCGACCGATCGAGCGCGCGGCGCTCTCGACGTAGCGCAGGTCGGCCTCGCCCGAGGCCGACATCGGCGTCCCGACGCAGATGAAGGCGAGTTCCGCGTCTGCCAGGGCCGCGGCCGCGTCGGTGGTGAAGCGGATGCGGCCGCCCAGGCGGTTGTCGGCGAGCAGTTCGGCCAGGCCGGGTTCGTAGATCGGGACCTCGCCCCGTTCCAGGCGCGCGACCTTGGCGGCATCGACGTCGACGCAGACCACCGTGTTGCCCATGTCGGCGAAGCAGGTGCCGGAGACCAGGCCGACGTAGCCGGTGCCGAAGATCGCGATGCGCATGCCGCAGTGTCCGTTCTGCCCCATCTCAAGCGCGGGGACCGGGACACGGTGCCGATGCCCTCCCCCGCGTCCAGGAGCAGGCCGCAACGCGCCTGGTGGATGACCGGCAGGCCCAGAACCCTGTCCGCAGTCACGATTATGATGCAATCGCTGCTCCGCGAGCATCCCAAGCCGGCTTGTGATCTCGCCCCTCGTGGCTAAGGTCGGGCCGCCCATCCTCCTACCTGGACGATGCTTCGGATCGCTTTCCGTGGTATCTTCGCTGGAGCTGGAATGGCGTCGTGGTCGCTAGAGTGCCTCGTTCCTCCCTTCGGAGCTTCGGTCGTGAGCAACAAACCCGGCGCCCCTGCCGACGCCCCGCACTACATCTACGTCAACGATCAGTGGATGGGGCCCTTCCCGATCGCCCACATCAAGGAACTGCTGCGTCAGGGGCAGATCGACGCCAACACCTACGCCTATGAACCGCAGGCCCAGACCCAGCTGACGGTTGGCGCGCTGCTCGAGTCGCTCGGCATCAACGTCCAGGCCGTGGTCGAGCGCAAGGGTACCGACAACACCGCCAAGAAGGCCAGCTCGCAACGCACTTCCGCGATGAAAACGGGCAAGCCGACGACAGTGCCGCGCAAAGCCACCGCCAATACCCAGAAGCTCGATCTCGCGCTCGCCTCGCTCCAGGACCTGCGCCTCGCCTCGCTGGCGATCATCAGTCAGCAGGGCGCCGAGCGCGAGCAGTCGCTCAGCGCGATCCGCCGCTCGACCAAGGTGATCCAGGACGCGATGAACGAATTCAGCCTGTACCCCGCTGAACTGCGCAACCTGTCCGTCCAGATCGACAAGGTCGTCACCGACGTGGCGGCCAAGCGCAACGACCGCTCGCTGTCCGTGCGCCTGGTGCGCATGCGCGACGCCCTGGCCCAGGCCGAACCCGACGCGATCGTGCCCTCGGTGATGACGGTGCTCGATCGCCTGGTCGAGCGGGCGGAGACCGACGACAATCCCTTCGCCGACATCGAACTGACCCCGGCGCACGGCAACATCTCGCAGACGCTGGTCGAATCCGCGCGCTTCGAGCTCAAGAGCATCCAAACCGACCTGCATTCGATCAAAGGCGCCTACGCCAAGTTGCAGGAGACTTTCGCGCGCGAGCAGCAGCAGGCGCGCAAGATGCTGCTCAACGCCAAGGAGCTGCTCGAAACCGAACAGAAGGCCCACGAAGGCGACACCGCCGAACTGCGCGCCCTGGCGGCGGAGATCTACCACCTCGCCTGCGAGCTCGACATCGCCAAGGTCGGCGGCGAACTCGCCGACCAGACGCGGCAGCTCAACCTCGAGCTGCAGAACACGGTGCCGGAGAGCATCGTGCCGGTCGCCGAGAGCGTGCTCAACGGCATGGTTGCCCACCTGCGCCAGAACGCGGGCAGCGCGGACGCGGCCGATCCGGCGGCGCTGCGCACCCAGGTCAAGGAGCTCAGCGACATGCGCGCCGAGCTGCTGCAGGCCAAGAGCGAGATGTCGATGTTGCGCCAGCGCGAGGAGGCGCTGCAGGGCGACAAGGCCAAGCTGCAGAAGCAGCTCGAGGAGGCGCGCAAGCACAGCGAGCGCATCAACAGCGACGCCAAGGCGCGCGAGCAGCAGCTGAAGTCGACGGTGGCCGCCCTCCAGGTCACCAAGGACCTGCACCAGGACATGATGGGCGAGCTGCAGGACCAGCTGCGCACTGCGCAATCCGCGGTCGAAGCCATGGAGCGCGAGCTGACCACCACCCGTGGCGAGCTGAAGGGAACCAGGTCGATCTTCGAGCAACGCGAAGCGGCGCTGCAGGGCGAGATGAAGCGGCTGAGCGAGCAGCGCGCCCAGCTCGAGGCCCGGCGCGGCGAACTCCAGACCAACCTCGCGTCGGCTGAAAGCGAACTCCAGCAGGCCAAAGCCCGCCAGGGTGGCGGCGCAGCCGAGGACGACGACCTCGCCGAAGCGCTCGCCGCCAAGGTCATGCAGCTGCGCGAATCCTTCGAGGCGACCAAGTCGCGGCTCAGCGAACAGGAAGACAGCGCCAGCAAGCTCGCCGAAGAGCTGACCGCCGCGCGCAACGAAGCCGGCGAGCTGCGTTCGCGCAGCGATCACCTCGGCAATGAACTCGATTCGGCGCGCGGCAACCTCGAAGCGGCGCGCAAGCGCATGGAGGAGCTGCACCGCAACCACGCCCGGCTGGAAGCCGAGCGCGAAGCCCTGCAGCAGGAGCTGCAGGAGCGCAAGGGCACCGACTCGATCCAGCGCAGCGAAACAGCCGGCGCGAGCGAGACCCAGCGCAACCACCTGCAGGTCGTCATCCATGCCCTGGAGCGCCGGGTCGCCGAGGCGACCGTGAGCGCCGAGACGCTGGCCGCCGACCTCGAACACGAGCGCAGCCGCTCGCTGGCCGCCGCGGAAGCGGCGACAACCGCCCAGCAACGCCTGGATGACCTCACCGCCGAACGCGACCGCCTGCGCGGTCAGCTCGCCGCGGTCACCGAGCGGACCGCCGAGAACGGCAGCGCAGCGAGCGCAGCCGCGTTGGCGGTCGGACAGCGTCGTTCGACCGAACTCGAAGCGCAACTCGCCGCCGCCGTCGCCGGCAACAGCGGGCATGCCGATATCGAGCGTCAGCTCGCCGAGGCGCTCGCCGCGCTGGCGCACGCCAAGACCGCGCATCGTGAAGCCTACGACCGCGAGGCCACCGACGCTCGCGCCATCGAGGCGCTCAAGGCCAGCCTGAACACCGCCGAGCGCGGACTCGCCCAGGCCGCCGAACAACGCAGCGACGCCCAGGCCGCGCTCGGCCAGGCGACCAGCGAGCGCGACCGCCTGACCGGCGAACTGATGCGCATGAAGAGCGAGATGGAAGCCGCCGCGGTCGAACACCGCGCCGCCATCGCCGCGGCGCGCCAGCGCGTCACCGTCGAGAGCGAACGCGCGCAGCAGTTGACCCAATCCGCCGCCAAGGGCGAGGCCGCCGCCGGAGCGGTCCTCGAAGCCGGCGAGAAGCTGCGCACCGAGCACGAGCGCGCCGTGGCGCTCGAACGCGAACTCGACGAGCACCGCCGCCGACTCGCTGCCGCGCGCAGCGAAGCCGAATCGACGACAGCCGAGCGCGATCGCCTGGTCGCCGAGACCAAGCGCCTCGCCGGCGAGATCACCCGCCTGGCCGAACG
>JACDEC010000030.1 GCA_013816645.1 Planctomycetota bacterium | reverse complement strand
GCCGTGGGCCGGCGGGCGCCACAAGACCGTCGACGATCGCCCGTTCGGTGGCGGCCCGGGCATGGTCCTGGCCGCGCCGCCGCTCGCCGGCTGCATCGACTGGCTGCTCACCACCAGCGCGCGCTCGCGACTGCTGATCACCGGACCGCAGGGCCGTCTCCTCGACCAGCCGTGGATCGCCGAACTGGCGCAGGAGCAGCACGTCATCGTGCTCTGCGGCCACTACGAGGGCATCGACGAGCGCATCGTCGAGCTCTACCGCCCCGAGGAGTTCTCGGTCGGCGACCTGGTGCTGTCCGGTGGCGAACTCGCCGCGCTGATCCTCGCCGATGCGGTCACCCGCCTGATCCCCGGGGCGCTCGGCAACGCCGCCAGCGCGGCGCAGGACAGCTTCACCCATGCCGGCGAGCAGCTCGATCATCCCTGCTACACCCGCCCGCGCGAATTCCGCGGCCTGAGCGTGCCGGATGCGCTGATGTCCGGCGACCACGCGCGCATCGCCGAGTGGCGCGAGGAACAGCGCCGGACGCGCACCGATCGGCGGCGCGCGAACTGACGAGCATCGCGCTCGTTGCCGCCGCTGGGCTGGACGTTATCGCTAGGGTCAGGAGTTCGGCATGAGCGATGACGGCGCAGCCCTGGGAGCCTGGGCGAAGACGGTGCTGGTGGTCTCGATGCTCTTCCTGTTCAGCCTGTTCAAGAGCTGCCAGGAGGTGAAGTACATGGTCTTCGGCACCAACGTCAGCGCCGATGTCCTGGACGCGACCGAGAGCACCTCGATGGGCCGCCGCGGCCGCCGCAACCCGGTGATCGACGTCGGGTACGTCTTCACCACCAAGGACGGGCAGGTCGTCAGCAGGCGCGAGCAGCTCTCGCCCAGCGCTTGGACCGCGCCCGCCGACGGCAAGGTCGCGGTCTCTTATTACGGCTCAGGCGAGGACGTCACGGCCACGCTGCGCAGCCGCCGCTCGAAGATCTGGCTGCTGCTCTTCGTTGGCATCACCGCCGGCCTAGCCTTCGCGATCCACCGCATGATCCAACCCGCGGATTGGGAGAAGGCCCAACGCCATCGGCGCGCGGGCTAATCGCCATGGCATCCTCCGTATCCGCCCTGCGCGTCCTCTGCGCCGTCGAAGGCGTCTCGCTCCTGCTCCTGTTCGGCGTCGCCATGCCGCTCAAGTACGTCGCCGGCCGCCCCGAGGCGGTGCGCATCGTCGGCATGGCCCACGGCCTGCTGTGGATCGCGCTGTGCGCCCTGCTGCTGGTGGTGATCGTCAGCCGCCGCTGGTCGCTGGGCCGCGGCGCCGCGGTGTTCCTCTCCTCGCTGCTGCCCTTCGGCTTCCTCGCGGTCGACCGCCGCCTGCGCGCATGGGACGCTGACTCCCATCCCCCGACCCCCACCCCCTGACCCCTCGGCGTCGTCGGGCAGGGCCCCGACGTCGCCCAGGCGGCAAGCGGCAGCACAGGCGCAATGCGCCAAGCAGCCGCTGAGAGCCCGTCCCTACTCGATGGCCCACTCGCGCTTGGTCTCGCTGAGCTCGCCGAGCCGCTGGTTGAGGGTGTTGCGGGTGATGCCGAGCATCTGCGCGGCCTTCGACTTGTTGTTCTTGGTGGCGTTGAGCACCGCCTCGAACAGGTAGCGTTCCCACTTGTTGCGCACCACGCGGTAGAGGTCCTCGCCGCCGCGCTCGAGGCAGGACATGGTCTCGGCCTGCATGAAGCTCTTGAGCCGCGCCTCGAAGCTGGCCATGCCGTGCGAACGGTCGTTCTCCTGGTGCGGATCGAAGGCCATGACGGTCATCGGCAGCAGGTCGATAGTCAGCTCCTTGCCGGGCGCCATCACCACCATCTTCTCGATGCAGTTCTCGAGTTCGCGGACGTTGCCCGGCCAGGGGTACTTGGTCATGGTCTCGATGACGTCGCGATGGACGTGCTCGATGAACTTGACGTTGCGCTGGCAGTACTGGCCGAGGAAATGTTCGATGAGGTGGGGGATGTCCTCGGGACGGCTGCGCAGCGGCGGGACCTGGAGGTAGACGACGTTGAGCCGGTAGAAGAGGTCGGCGCGGAAGGTGCCCTTGCGCACCTCGTCCTCGAGCACGCGGTTGCTCGCCGCGACCACCCGCACGTTGAGCTTGCGCGCGCGGTGGTCGCCGACCCGCTCGATTTCCATCTCCTGGAGCACGCGCAGCAGGCGGACCTGCATGGCCTGGCTGACGTCGCCGATCTCGTCGAGGAAGATGGTGCCGCCGTTGGCGGCTTCGAAGCGGCCCTTGCGGTCGTTGATCGCGCCGGTGAACGCGCCCTTGATGTGGCCGAAGAGTTCGGATTCGAGCAGGCTCTCGGACAGCGCGCCGCAGTTGACCGGGATGAACGGTCCGTTGGCGCGGTTGGAGTGGTCGTGGATGACGCGCGCGATCAGTTCCTTGCCGGTGCCGGTCTCGCCCTGGATGAGCACCGTCGCGGTCGACGCGGCGACCTTGATCGCGTTCTCGACCACCCGGCGGAAGCTGCCGGACACGCCGACGATGTTGCGCTCGGAGAACTGGAGCTTGATCTCCTCGCGCAGCTGGAAGTTCTCGTCGATGAGCTCGGCCTTCTCGACGTGGATGAACTCGGCCATCGCCGACCACTGCAGGAACACGTCGGCGAGGAAGGCGGCGATCTCCGCGGTGGCCTGTTCGAGCACCAGCACCCCGTACACACGCTTCGACTTGCCGAGCGGGATGGCGACGACCTCGCCGCTGCGCGCTTCCTGGTGCTCCTGGCGGGCTTGGGCGACCAGCTGGGTCTCGGCTTCCTCGCTGAGGCTGGCTTCGCCATGGGCGATGATCGCGCGTTCCTCGCCCTCGGTGCGGAAGGTGTGCAGACGGGCCGAACGCAGGTAGCCGCTGCCGTGGGCGAGGCGCAGCGCGGCGAGCACCGAGGAACGCAGCTGGGGATTGGCGATCCGCGCTTCAGTCATCGCGTCGAGCAGATCGAGCAGGGCGTTGGACATGCCGAGCAGTGTGGTTCAAAAACCGAGCAGGGAAGTCAGTCCTTGAGCACTCGTAGCATGTCCGAGCGGTCCATGTCGACCCGGCACGACCAGGCGGGTGTTCGCCAGCTCAACCCAGGATGATCGCCAGGTACTCGGTGCTGGCGATGTAGGGATTGAGCTCGCTGGCGAGGTGGCGGCGCGCGAGGTCGGATGCCCCGGCCGGCACCGCCGAGACCACGAGGTCGTAGGCGAATCCCTTGGCCGCCGGATCGACGCCAGCGAGCGACAGCGGGATCGCCAGGGCGAGGCGCCAACCGCGCGGGGTGGTTTGGCTGACCACCGTGACCTCGGGAGGTTCGACCCGGGTCTTGGGCAGGACCACGCGCGCCGGCAGACGACCGGCGACGGCCGGCGCGGCGACGAGCTGGAGGTAGGGAGCCATGCGCTGCCCAGCGATGAACACCTCGACGCTCGATCCCAGCCACGGGTCGTCCGCGTGACTCGGGCGGGTGTCCTCGGCGTCGACGAGCACCAACAAGGTGCGTCCCGCGCAGGCACTGCGCACCGTCGCCACCAGGGTTCCGGGATTGGCGGCCAGCGGACGGGGCGGCAGCGTCGCCAGCGCGGCGATCAGTCCCGATGCCGACGGGACTTCGCTCAGGCTCGGCATGGTTTGCGGCGCGCTGACCACCAGCAGGTGCAGCGCGCTCGAGAACAGGCCGTCGCCCACGGCGGCGCACTCGACGCGGAAGGTGCGCTGCGCACCACTGGCGATGACCTGGCGGTCGAAGCTCGCGCGTTCGCCCGGGGCGAGCTCGAAGGTCAGATTGTTCCCGCCGGCGATGCTCGCGGCATCCGGCGGTTCGACGCGCAGCCGGTAGATGCCGGCGCCCGGAGCGGTGCCGCGGTTTTCGACCGTCAGCGAGATCGGGTGGCGCTCGCTGCTGACCACGGTCGCGTGCGAGGGCAGGCTGCTGAAGGGATGGCTGGTGTCGTCGGCGCCCAGCCATTCGGCCGCCCACGGCCATAAGCGCGGTTCGATGATCGCCCGCGCGACCTCGGTTTCGGCGGGCAGGCCGTCGATCGAGGCGGGCACGACCGAGCGCAGGCGCGGACCGGCCTCGCTCCACACCGCGGCGATGCCTTCGCCGGTCAACCCGATCGGCGCCAGCGCCGCGGAGTCGCCGATCGCCGGTTCGGCGCCGTCGATGTCGAGCATGCACGCGTCGACGAAGCTGCTGGCCTGGTCCTGGCCGAGCGCGCGCCAGTCGTCCCATGAACGGCCGCAGAAGCGCAGCGCGCGGCCGGGTTCCTGGGCGTAGACGTTGTGGTCGATCGACGCGGCATTGCCGCCGCCGCCGTCCCACAGGTTGCCGTTGCCGGCCCCCTGGACGAGGTTGCGGGTGAACACGAAGGGGCGCACGAACTCGTGGCGCGTGCTGGTCAGCTGGTTCTCCACCGATCCGGCGAAGACGTTGCGGCGCACCACGTTGTCACGCCCGTAGTGCTGGTGGAATCCGCCGCTCTTGGTCGCGCAGACCACGTTCTCCTCGATCAGCATCCACGAACTGCCCTCGTCGGGGTAGATGCCCCAGCCGCCGTAGCCGTAGCTGTGCACGTGGGCGATGGCGTTGCGGCGGATGGTGGTGCCGGGCTGCAGGCCGAGTGTGTAGATGCCGCCCATGTCGCTGAGCATGCCGTGGCCGATGTGCTCTATGCGGTTGCCGTCGATGCGGTTGTCGACGGTGAAGGTCGGCGCGAAGCCCCAGGTCCAGCCGCAGGAGATGCCCGAGTAGTTGAAGTGCGAGATGTGGTTGTGGACCACGCGGTTGCGGCCGGCGTCGCCGATCCACACCCCGATCGCCGAATGGAAGATGATCCCCCCGTCGTGGATCGAGCAGTCGCTGACCGTGGTCGCCGAGGCCACCGACGCATCGCGACCTGGCATCAGACCGCCCGGCGCCTCGCGCGCGGGACCCCAGCCGAGCGCCTCGGCGTCCATGCCGCGGAAGGCGATGTCGACCCAGCCCTTGGGCAGGCCGCCCTCGTGGCCGATCTTGACCCCGCCGCCGCCGAGGTCGTGCAGGGCGCAGGCGGACACGCGATTGCGCTGGCAGCCGCGCAGGACCTCGATCGCCCAGCCCGCGACCTGGCTGACCCGGCAGGCGTGGAGCGAGCAGTCCTGCGCGCCGACCAGGCGCACCGCCGCCGGCACCGAGAACGCCGATTGCAGCGGGCCCGGGTTGCTGCGCGGGTATTCCCATTCCTGGTGGCGCAGGTCGAGGAAGGCGAAGCGCAGGTGGCGCACGCGTCGCGCCGCATCGAGCGGATCGCCGGCGAGGTCGAGCAGCCGTTCGAGCGCCGGGGCTTCGATCACCGTGTTGTCGATCCGTTCGCCCGGCTTGGGGATGTAGTGCAGGACACCCGCTGCGCGGTCGAGCCACCAGTCGCCGGGATCGGTGCAGCCGGCGGCGACGTGGTCGACGCGGAAGCGGGTGTGGCGGTTGGTCTCGTCGCGCGACAGACGGCTCCAACCCTTGGTCTCGAAGCTGACGATGCCGGCGGTCTCGTCGACCGCGGCGACGCGCAGGTGGTTCTCGTACCAGTGATCGGGCACCACCAGTTCGACGTCGGCGAGATCCGGCCATGCGGCCAGCTGGCCGGGCGCGAAGCACGCCCGCATCGCGGCGTGGAAGTGGGTGCCGGGATCCTTGGCGGCCTCGTCGGCGGGGACGCCGGTGAAATGGTAGAAGCCCTGCTTGGGCAGGCGCGCGCGCAGGCGCCGGCGACCGTTGACGAACAGCTGGGTAAACCACCAGCGACCCGCGGCGACCTCGGGCAGGTAGGCCTGCCAACACGCGCGGCCGTTGATGGTGCCTTCCTTCCAACCTTCGATTAGGCGTCCGCCGCTGAGGATCGGTCGACCACCGACGCCGCGCCAGGTCACCGGGCAGGCCGCCGTGCCCGAATCCTCGGGGCCGAACGTCAGTGGCTCGGCCAGCCGGAACAGGCCCGCGGCGATATGCACCTCGAGCGGGGCGGTCAATCCGGCGCGGATCCGCGCACGTGCCGCGGCCTGGGCTGCAGCGAGGCTGGCGAAAGGACGCTGCGCGCTGCCATCGCCGCCCGCCATCGCGCTCGCTTCGACGTGGATGAGGATGGTGTCGGCCATGGTGCGTCCCCCGCGTGTCGGCGCAGGCTACGCCGGCAGGCGCGACGCGCCATCGGCCGCGCCGCCGTTCAGGCCTGGGCGCTGGCCGCGAACGCGTAGGGATGATCGGTGGCGCTGGGATCGATGGGCCCGTCGCGGAACACCGCGTGGGTGCGCAGCACCGGATGCGTGAAGAAGTCCCGGGTCGCGCTGGGGAATGCCGACGCCTCGCCCTGCGCCAGCCAGCCCGCGTGGTGCACCATCGCCAGCATCGGCCGCGGCTCGGCGGTGCGATTCGGCATGCCGGCGTGCCACAACCGCATGTCGCGGATCAGCAGGCTGCCCGCGCGCATCGTCGGCTGGATCGGCGGATAGGCGAAGCGCCTGCGCTCCAAGGCCTCGCTGGGGATGGTGATGCCGTCGACCGGCCAGGTGGGCAGGACCTGGTGCGAACCGGGCCACAGCTCGGTCGAGCCGTTCTCGGACGACATGTCGACCAGCGGCAGGTTGATGACCAGCGAGTTCGCGGGCGCGAGGTGGTCGCTCCAGAGATGCCCGCTGTCGTAATGCACGGGCTGGCGGGCCGCGCTGGGCAGCGCGGTGTTGCCGCTGTAGAACGCGTTGACCACCCCGGTTAGCATCCGGCTGGTCACGGCGATGGCCTGTTCGTTGAAGAGCACATCGCGGAACAGCAGTTCCGGATCGCGCGACGGGCTCTGCTGGACGTTGCTGGCGGTGAAGTTGTAGGGGGCGTCGCTGCGCGCCAGGATGCGCGGGAGATCGGCGAGCATCGAGTCGCGCAGGGCCGCGACGTGAGCGGGGTCGACCGCATCGGCGAGCACCACCAGGCCCCAGCGGGTGAGCGCGGCGACCGCTTGGTCGATCTTGTCGGCGGAGAAGCTGCCGGATGCGCGTTCGGCGGCTGAGACGGGGACGGTGACGAGCATGGGCGCTCCCTGGGGTTGTTGGCGCCGATCCTGTCGCTCGGCACATGGTGCGGGCCCCCGAGGTCGACCCGAAGAGACCTTTTCCTGCACTGTTGTGTGCAGAGTATGGTCTCATGGCGCTGTTCGATCCCCAGGTCGCCGCGTTGGTGGCGCGACTGCAGGCACTGCCCGATCGCCTGCGCGGAGTGGCGTTCTGGCCGAGCGACGATGGCGCGAGCGTGGCGGCGGATGACCAGGTGCACGCCATCCCCACCGTGTTCGCCTGCATCGACGGAGTGGCGCGGATCCTCGGCGGCCCAGACGGGCGGATCGACCTCCAGCCAGGCGATTGCCTGGTCATCGCCCCCGGCGTGCGCCATCGTCACGCGCCGCTGCGCCGCGGCAGCGTGTGCCTCGATCTGGGATTCGTCGCCAACGTCTGCGACTTCGATCTCGGCGACCATGCGCTCACCCTGTGGTGCCGGATCCCGGCCGAGCCGTACCGGGGCTGGTGCGATCGATTGCTGCGCGCGGATGCCGCGCCGCGACTCGCGCTCTGCCGCCGGATGTTCGCCGCCTTGGCCGGCGAACGCCTCGAGCACATGGCCTTCCCGCATCCCGCCCAGCGCGCCATGGCCAACCGCCTGTGGAGCAATCTCCCCGGACTGACCGCGGATGCGATCCTGGCCGCCAGCGGCCTGCGGCCACGGCGCGCGCACGCTTTGTTCGTGGAGTTCTTCGGCGCCACGCCGAAACAGGCGCTGCTCGCCCAGCGGCTCGGTCTCGCCGCTTGGTTCCTTGATGCGGGTTTCGGGATTGGCGAGGCTGCAGCGCGGGCGGGATTCCGCCGGAGAGCCGACTTCACCCGCGCCTGGACCCAGCGGCATCGCGGGCCGCCGAGCGCACGCGTCGCGGCGCGTTGACGTTCAGATCTTCGCGCTGCCCCAGCGATCGATCAGCGCATCCTCCCACGACTCGTCGGCCGCGCGGGTGATCCTGCCCTCGGCGTCGAGCGTGGCCACGGTGCGGGCGATGGCTTCGTGCAGCGTGATCGCCGGGCGGAAGCCGGTGTCGGCGGCCAGGCGGGTCTCGGCGAAATGGCCGTGGAAACCGAAGATGTCCTTGCGGACGCCGTCGCCGGGAATGGTGGTGCGATCGAGGATCGCGCTGGGCACGCCGACCAGAGGGACCTCGCGGCCGACCACGCGCATCGCGGTGCGGTGCTGTTCGGCCCAGGTGACCGACGGCCCCACGAGGTGGTAGATGCGGCCATGGGTCTTGGCGTTGCCGGCGATCAGCGCGAAGCCGCGCCCGCCGTCGTCGGCGTGCATGAACTGGTGGATGCCCAGGCCGGAATCGCAGACCACGATCGGTTTGCCGGCGCGCACCCGCGCCAGCCAGGCGGCGCCGTCCCAGCAGATCTGGCGCAGCACGCCCATGCGCTGGTCGAAGGTGGTCGACGGACGGACGATGGTCAGCGCCCCGCCGCTGCGCTGGGCGTAGGCCGTGAACCACGCTTCGGCGGCGGCCTTCTCTACGCCATAGCCGAAGGTCGGCTCGGGCGCCGGGGTCGCGTCTTCGGATACCGGGAAGCTGGTCCAGCGCGTGCCCAGCGCGCACACCGTCGAGCAGAACACCAGGTGGCCGTGGCGCGGCAGCGCCTCGGTGAGCATCCGCGCCTGGTCGGGGTTGAAGCACAGCATGTCGACGGTGGCGTCGAACGAGCGGCCCTTGAGCGCCGCGCTGAGCACAGCGGCGTCGTGGCGGTCAGCGATCAGCTGCTCGACGCCGGCGGGGGGCGGCGGCTGGGACTTGCCGCGGTTGAGCACCGTGACGGTGCGGCCCATCGCCACCAGGTGACGGACGAGATGGGTGGAGATGGTGCCGGAGCCGCCGAGAACCAGGACGTGCATGAGAGGAACCTCAGATTGGAGTCGTTCGTGCTTCCCCCGCCATGCCTGCGCTCCGCTATCGCGCCGTTCCTCGGCCGGGGGCGGCTTGCGGTGACGGCGCTGTCGCTGAGCTCCGGCACCCCGCTAGTGCGGGGCGAGCGGCTGTGCCGCTCGTGGCTCAGTCGTCGTCACCAAGTGCAGCTCCTTGAGCTGGCGCTCGCTGACCTCGTTCGGGCAGTCGAGCATTTCGTCGCGCGCCTTCTGGGTTTTGGGGAAGGCGATGACGTCGCGGATCGATTCGGCGTTGGCCATCAGCATGAGCAGGCGGTCGAGGCCGAAGGCCATGCCGCCGTGCGGGGGCGCGCCGAAGGACAGGGCGTGGAGCAGGAAGCCGAACTTCTTCTGCGCGTCCTCGGGCGAGATGCCCAGGGACTGGAAGACCTTGGACTGGGTCGCCGAGTCGTGGATACGGATCGAGCCGCCACCGATCTCGTTGCCGTTGAGCACCATGTCGTAGCTCTTCGAGCGCACCGCGCCCGGGTCCGAGACCAGCTTGTCGACATCGGCGTCGTAGGGTGCGGTGAAGGGGTGGTGGTTGGCCGCCCAGGTGCGCGACTCCTCGTTGAACTCGAAGGCGGGAGCGCTGTGCAGCCACAGGAACTCCCACTGGCCCGGCTTGGTCAGGCCGAGGCGGTTGGTGCCGAGCTCGACGCGCAGGGCGCCGAGCACGCTGCACACGCCCTTGAGCTTGTCGGCGGCGAAGAACAGCACGTCGCCCTCGGCGACGTTCATGCGCTTGGCGAGGTCGCCGCGCGCGGCCTCGGTGATGTTCTTGGCCGCGGGGCCCTGCCAGCTCTCGGTCTTGGTCGGGTCGCCGCCGATCTTGATCCAGGCCAGGCCCTTGGCGCCCAGACCCTTCACGAATTCGGTGAGCGCGTCGAGCGTGCGCCGCGTCAGCACCTCGGACGACTTCGGGGCGCAGATCGCGCGGCACACGCCGCCGGCGGCGACCGCGGTCTGGAAGACGCTGAAGCCCGAGGTCGTCGCCCAGTCGGTGAGCTCGACGATCTCCATGCCGTAGCGCAGGTCGGGCTTGTCCGAGCCGTACTTCAGCATGCCCTCGTCCCAGGTCATGTGGCGCAGCTTGGGCACCTCGACGCCGAGGATCTCCTTCCAGATCGTGCGCACCATGCCCTCGCCGACCGCCATGACGTCGTGCATGTCGACGAACGACATCTCGAGATCGATCTGGGTGAACTCCATCTGGCGGTCGTTGCGCAGGTCCTCGTCGCGGAAGCAGCGCGCGATCTGGACGTAGCGATCGTAGCCAGCGACCATCAGCAGCTGCTTGAACAGCTGCGGGCTCTCGGCCAGCGCGTAGAATTCGCCGGGGTGCACGCGGCTGGGCACCAGGTAATTGCGCGCGCCGCCAGGGGTGTACTTGGCCAGGGACGGGGTTTCGATCTCGATGAAGCCCTGGGCGTCGAAGAAGTCGCGCGCCAGCTTGGTCGCGCGGTGGCGCATGATCAGGTTGCGCTGCATCGGCGCGCGGCGCAGGTCGAGGAAGCGGTGCTTGAGCCGCGCTTCTTCGCCGACCTTGGCGTGCTCGTCGATCTCGAAGGGCGGAGTCTCGGACTTGTTGAGCACGGTCAGCGCGGTGACGAAGACCTCGATCATTCCGGTGCCGAGGTTGGGGTTGGTGCGCTCGCCGCGGCTCTTGACCGTGCCGACGATCTCGATGACCCACTCCGAGCGCAACCGGTTGGCGAGCTCATGGTGGTCCTTGCCGCAGATGTCGGGATCGAAGGTGACCTGGGTCAGGCCCGAGCGGTCGCGCAGATCGATGAAGATGATGCCGCCGTGGTCGCGACGATTCTGCACCCAGCCATTGAGCGTGACGGTCTGTCCGATGTGCGCGGCGCGGAGTTCGCCACAGGTCTGGGTGCGTCGCATGGGGATCCTCGATTCCCCGGCGGTGCGCCGGGAGGGCGGCATGGTAGAGGGGTGCCCAGGCGAGGCCAGGGGTTCCGCCGCGAACCACGGGCTCGCGCACGCTCGCCGGCGCTGCCATCATCTCGCCGTGCCGCGGTGGTCGCCGTCGTGGCCGGGAACGCGCCATGTCCGATCCATCCGGCCAGCTCGACGTGTGGTATCGCCGTCCCGTCGCCCAGTGGGTCGAGGCGATCGGTCTCGACGTCGCAATTCGCCGGCGCTGAATCCCATCATCCCGCCCGGCGCCACCCTGCGGCGGCACGCCGGGCCGCGGGTGGCGCGCCTGCGGCCGGCGATATCCTGCGCGGATGAAACCATCGCACGTCCTGATCGCGGTCGTCGTCCTGATCCTCGCGATCGCCATCGGCGTCGTCGTGGCGCGCGGGACGGGCGGGGAGACCGCCGCTGCGCCCAGTTCGCCGATGGCGCCGCCGCCACCGCGGGATCTAGCGCTCGCCCCGCCGCCCAAGCCGCGCATGCAGGGCACCACCCACACCTCGTCCGTTCCGGGCGGTGAAGTGGTGACCAAGCGCGTGCCGGGTCCCGATGGCATGGCCGCCTTCGCGGTGACCGTGCGCCCGGTCGCCGGGATCACCAAGGTCGACGGCTGGATCGGCACCACCTACAGCCATCGCCTGGTCGAAGTGACCGCGGTACGCGATGCCACGAGCGGCATGTTCCGGCTCGAAGTCCCCGCTGCTGCCGCTGCGGGAACCTACCTGTGGGTGCGCGTGACCCGCGAGGACGGATCGGTGGTCGAAGTCGGCGGCGAAGACCTGCCGACCCTGCCCTGAGCATGGATGGTGGACTTTCAGCAGTGTCCGGCGCGATGGCAGGGGCAGCTCGCCTGCTGATCGATGCGCTGCCCGAGGGGCTGCGCGCGCGCATCGCCTTCGAGTTCGACTCGCCGCAGCGCATCGCCTGGGAAGGCGGGCCGCGGCTTCGCGATGGCCTGGCGCTCAACGAGATGCCGTCGGAATGCCGGATCCTGGCCTTGGCGTTGATCGCCAGCGGCCTCAGCCAGCGCGGCTTCGCCACCGTGGCCACGATCATGAGCCTGGAAGGCGAGCTCGATCGGCGCGAGCAGGGCAGCCGCAACCGCGATCCCGATCGCTATTGGCTGGCGGTGTTCGGCGTGCCGGGCGCGCCGCGCTGGGGCTGGCGGGTCGAGGGTCATCATATCGCGGTGCATCTCGCCTGCGTCGATGGACTCGTCACCGGCACCCCGAGCTTCCGCGCGACCAATCCCGCGCGGGTGCCCGACGGCCGGCGCGCCGGTCTGCGTCCGCTGGGCGGCGAGGAGGACGCCGCCCGCGCGCTGCTGCTGTCCTTGGCTCCCGAACAGCGCGCCCGCGCGGTGGTCGCTGGCGAGGCGCCGATGGATGCGCTCAGTGGCACGGCGACCCGGGTTCTGCCCCTGCCGCTCGCCGGCATCGCCTGGAACGACCTCGATTCCAGCCAGCGCGAGGCGCTGCTGGCGTTGATCAGCCGCTGGACCGGGCACCAGCGCGACGAGGTCGCCGACGGCATGTTGTCGCGGGTGCGCGCGACCGGACTCGAACGCCTGCGTTTCGTCTGGATGGGTGGCGACGGCGTGGGCGAGCCGCACTACTGGCGGATCGACGGGGCTGGACTGCTCATCGAATGGAGCAATGCGCAGAACGCCGGCAATCACGTCCACAGCGTGGTGCGCGAAGCGGCGTTCGATTTCGGGCTGGCTGGGCAGGGCTGACTGGACCCATCCCAGCGAGGCTGGCCCAACGCTGCCCCAGGGGTATGCGTAGTGCCTCATGATGCGCCACCCGCTCTTCCGATCCCTCCTGCTGTTGTGCGTCGCGACGATGGCATGGACGGCGACCGCCCCCGAGCCCCTGGCGACCATGGCCAGGAACCAGGTGACGGTGGTCATCCACCTCGAGGACATCGCCGACGGCACGGCGGTGCTGGCCGCGACCTTCACCCCGGATGCGGCTACGCCGCCGCTGCACCTCTACAGCATGGATCTGCCCGAGGGCGGCGCCGGCATCGCCACCCGTCTCGCACTCAAGCCAGGCGGCCCGGCCGAAGCCACCGGCCCGCTCGCCGCCGACCGCACGCCGCACGATCTCGAAGGCCTGAGCGTCTATCCCGATGGCCCGGTCACCCTGCGCCTGCCGATCCGGCTGCCCGATGGCGCCGCCGGTACCACGGTCGCGGTCAGCGCAGTGGTCAGCTACATGGCCTGCACGGCAACCGACTGCCGCATCCCGGTGCGCAACAAGGCCATCGACGTCGCGCTGCCCGCGCATCCGCGCCTCGGCGCTGCGCCAGCGGCGGCAGTCGACCCCGAGCAGATCCGCGCCGTGGTGCGCGAGGAACTGGCTGCCGAACGCGAGGCGCTCGCCACTGAGGTCGCCGAGCGCGCCGGGCGCGCGATCGCCGAACGCCTCGCCCAGCCGCCGGGCATCGCCTTCCAGCATCCGCGCACCATCGCTGATGCCGATGCGGCGATCCGCGAAGCGCACGCCAAAGGGCGCTCGGCGATCCTCGATTTCACCGGCGCCTCGTGCACGGTCTGCCAACGCATGGCACGCACCGTGCTGCGCGATCCGCGCGCCATCGCGGCGTGGAACGCGCAATCGGCGATCGAGATCGACACCGACCGCTACGCCGAGCTCGCGGGCTGGCAGACCAGCCGCTTCAAGAGCCAGAATCGCCCGCTCTACGTGCGCATCGACGCCGACGGCGGCGAGCAGCGCTGGAGCGAGGTGTTCCTGCCCGCGGATGACGCGGTCATGCAGCGCTTCCTGGCCTGGAGCGCCGGCGGCGCCGGCGCCGACGTCGCACTTTCCGGCGGCATCGCCGGCTTCCTGCTGCTCGCGATCGCCGGTGGCCTCTTCACCTTGGTCATGCCCTGCAC
>JACDEC010000370.1 GCA_013816645.1 Planctomycetota bacterium | reverse complement strand
GCGCACAGCCGCAGCGCCAGAACCGCGACCGACCGGCTGCGGCCACGCCTGCAGCACCGCCCACACCAGCGCGCCCATCGCGATGCTGGCCAACGCCGGCCGCAGCATGCCCGCGGGCAGCAGGCTGCCTGCGCCGTGCCGTTTCAGGAAGACGGCGTACACCGCGCAGCCCGCGAAGCTCGAGATCGCGGTGGAAAGCGCCAGGCCGGCCTCGCGCAGCGGGGTGCGCACCAGCACCAAATTGAGGGCCAAGTTGAAACCCACCATCGCCAGCCCGACCCGCATCGGGGTGCGCTGGTCGCGGTGGGCGTGGAAGCAGCGGACCTGGAGCTTGGACAGCGAAATCGGCACCAGGGCCAGCGCCAGCATGCGGGTGACCAGCACGGTGCGCGCGACCGACTCCTCGTCGAAGCGCCCGACCTGGTAGATCGCGCGCACCAGCGGCTCGGCGGTGACCAGCAGGCCGACCGCCGCCGGCAACAGGAAGAACGACAGTAGGCGGGTCGCTTCGCGCAGGCCCGCGCCGGTCGCCGCCCAGCCCTTACCGGCCTGGCTGGCCATCTCGGGATAGGCGGCGGTGCCGACTCCGTGGGTGATCAGCGCCATCGGGAACTGGAGCAGGCGGTTGCCGAAATAGAGGATCGAGACCGCGCCCTCGGCGTGCGCCAGGAAGGCGTAGGCGATGACGTTGTCGAGCAGCGCGTTGATCTGGTAGATGCTCGACGAGAATACCACCGGCCCGGTCGCGCGCCGCAGCTCGACCAGCTCCGGCGAGGTCCCGACATCGCAGGGCGGCACGCCGCCAACCCGCTTGAGCGCCCATGCGTGCAGCACGACCTGCGAGATACCTGCGGCGAGCACCGCGTAGGGCAGCGCCCAGACCTCGTCGTCCGGATTCATCCCGATGGTGGCGATCAGGCAGAGGTTGAGCACCACTGGCGCGAATGCGGGAACCGCGAAGTGTCGGCGGCCGTTGAGCACCCCGGCCATGATCGCGGACACGCAGATGAAGCACATGAAGGGCAGCTGCGGGATCGACAGCTCGGCGACCAGCGCGACCCGCGGCGGGGCCCACACGGTGAGCGCCGCCGCCACCGCCATGGCCATACCGGAAAGCACCGACAACCCCAAGGCGAGACGGGTCAGCACCTGTCCCGCGAAACGCTCGGCCGCGACCGGATCGCGCTCGCGCAGCTGCACGTAGCGTGGGATGAACGCGGTCGACAGCGCGCCCTCGCCGAACAGGTTGCGCAGCAGGTTGGGCAGCTGGAACGCCATGGTGAAGGCGTCGAGCAGCATCGACGCGCCGAACGCCGCCGCGAACATCCGGTCGCGCACCAGGCCGAGGATGCGACTGACCAGGGTCCAGCCGGAGACCGTCAGGAAGCGGCGGGCAAGGCTCATTGGACGGGGGTCGGGGGCCGGGGGATGGGGATCGGGAAGGCAGGCGCGATCTGGCGTCGGTCGAACTCACGCTGCGCGCAACGGGAAACCATGTCTTCGCCGGCCCCCATCCCCCGATCCCCGGTCCCCGTCCTTCTCATCCGAAGACGATCGTCCGATTCCCGCTGATCAGCACCCGCCGCTCAAGGTGCAGCCGGACCGCGCGGCTGAGCACCTGACGCTCGAGGTCGCGACCTTTGCGCACCAGCTCCTCGACGTCGTCGCGATGGCTGACCCGGGCGACGTCCTGCTCGATGATCGGGCCCTGGTCGAGGTCGGCGGTGACGTAGTGGGCGGTGGCGCCGATGATCTTCACGCCGCGCTCCCAGGCCTGGTGGTAGGGCTTGGCGCCGATGAACGCGGGCAGGAACGAGTGGTGGATGTTGATGATGCGTCCGCGCCAACGGTCGACGAACGCCGGCGAGAGGATCTGCATGTAGCGTGCGAGCACCACCAGGTCGATGCCGAGTTCGTCGAGCCGGCGCTGCTGGGCATCCTCGACGGCCTGCTTGGTCTCAGGCGTGATGGCATGGTGCTCGAAGGGGACGTCAAAATGCGCGGCCACCCCGGCCAAGGTGCTGTGGTTGGAGACCACCGCGGCGATGTCGCAGCGCAGGTCGCCGAGCTGCCGACGCAGCAGCAGGTCATACAGGCAATGCGCGGTCTGGCTGACGAACACCGCGACCCGGGGCCGACGGTCGCCGTAGGTCAGCGTCCACTGCAGGCCGAGCTCGCTGCTGAACGCCTGGAGCTGGCGCTCGATGCCGGCCCGGTCCAGGGCGAAGCCCTGCAGCGACCACACCAGGCGCATCAGGAACAGTCCGCTGTCGTGCTCGGTGTGCTGATCGAGGTCGACGATGTTGCCGCCGTTGCGGAACACGAAGTTGGACAGCGTCGCCACCAAGCCGGTGCGATCGCGGCAACTGACCAGCAGGGACGCGGTGTTCTCGTTGGCGGCGGGGCTCATGCCGCGGCCTCCGCGACCCGGTCGCACCTGGCAACTGCGGTGCCGGCTTGGGCTTGGGCGTCACCTCCGTAGGTCATGGGCGTTAGGCTGGCGGAGGGCACCGGCGGGGCAAGCCCGGGCAGCGCGTAAGCCCGTGTACCACCGTACGTCCCCACCGGGTCCAGGAGCCGTTCCCTCATGTCGATTCCCGCCTATGGTCCGGCGATGCGGCGCATCCGAGGCTTCACGCTGGTCGAACTGCTGGTGGTGATCGCAATCATCGCGACCCTGAGCAGCCTGCTCATCCCGGCTGTGGGCATGATCCAGAAGCTGATGAAGGACGTGAAGTGCGGGCACAACCTGTCGCAGGTCGGCATGGCGATCTGGGCGCTGCGCGACGACACGGACCTGCTCTTCCCCGCCAAGATCCACGACCTCTTCCTGCCCGCCAACGGCCTGCAGATCAAGGGCATCGAATCCAAGCTGCTGCTCTGTCCGCGCGATGTGAAGAAGGGCAGCGACCCGAATATGGGGCGATCCCCGAGCTGGACCAACCTCAGCTACCTGCACGAACCAGGCTGCAGCTGGCTCTACGAAGTCAGTGGCATGCCACTGGGCGCCACCGAGGCCGGTTGGTTCAGCTATACCGGATATCCCCTGCCGCCCGGTCCCCCGGCTCCGACCTGGGCCGACGGCAAGAAGAACCAGCAGCGCTTCGGCAATCCGAAGCCCGACGGCTCGTACGGCGATCCCTTCCCGCCCGACCTGTTCCCGGTTATCCGCTGCTACTTCCACCACACCTGGACCCCGAGCAACTACAAGACCACCAAGCGCGTGCAGAATCTGAGCTGGAACAACAACGTGTTCTGGAGCATCACCTACTGGGAGAACGACGTGAACCCGCTGATCCCGATCCCTTGAGCGCGGCGGTCAGCGACGCTGGAGCCAGTGGACGTGGCGCGCCGAGGACTTCTCCGCGCCGGTGACGCATCCCCAGCGCTCGACCGGTTCGAGACCGCAGTCCCGCGCCAGCTCGCGCATCTCAGTGTCGTCGTACAAGCGCACGCTCTCCCGCCAGGTGCGGGTCGCGCCAGCACACACGATCTCGACCTCCTTCTCGACGCGATGCCCGGTCAGAGAGCGCCGCTCGATCACCACCGTACCGTCCTCGAGCCGCCGTTCGCTGCGCGCGACCAGCGTCCGGCGCACGTGCTCGGGATCGGGCTGATCGACCACCAGCCAGCCGCCCGGCGCCAGCAGGCGGGCCAGCCGCGCCAGGGTGGCGGCGTTCTCGGCGTCGGAGAAATAGCCGAAGCCGGTGAACAGCAGCACCACCGCGCCCCATGCAGCATCGGCTAACGGTGGTGCGCGCAGGTCGGCGCAGGCGAGCCGACCGGCGATGCTCGGTCGTTCGCGCGCGCTCTCGAGCTGCGCGCGGCTGAAGTCGAAACCATAGGCCGCGATCCCAGCCTGGCGCAGCGCGGCGAGGTGTCGGCCATTGCCGCAGCCGGCATCGAGCACCGGGCCCGGCGCCGCGCGCAGACGTGGCAATAGACCGGCGACTTCGGCCGCGGCGGAGGCATCGTCGCGATGCGCGTAGACCTCGGCGTACCCGGCGCCGAAGGCGTCGCGCCACCAATCGCCGCTCACCGCAC
>JACDEC010000369.1 GCA_013816645.1 Planctomycetota bacterium | reverse complement strand
TATCTGGATTCCGCGAGCACGGTGGATCGTGTCCTCTGCGTCGCCTTCAAGCCGGCCTATTCCGTCGACGCCAGATTGACCGGCCGAATCACAGTCCTGCAGGTCGATGGTAGCATGATCATCATCGGGAGATGAGCAGCGCCTGGTACTGACCTTGCTCACGCAACGAACTGGACTCAGCGCCGATTGCGCACCACCACCTTGAGCGCCCCCTGCTTAGGATCCGCGCAGGTCGCGAACGCCTCGCCGACACGGTCGAGATCGAAGACGTGCGACGCCATGCGCTTGCCCGGGATGATGTCCTGGCGCATCAGGTCCAGCGCCAGCGGCAGATAGAGCGCCGGGCTCGCGAAGCTGGCGCGCAGTTGCAGCTTGCGGAAGTGGAAGTCGTGGGCGTTGAAGCTGATCATCCCATCGTGGGTGCCGATGCCGAGGTAGGTCAATCGCCCCCCGACCGCCAGCAGCGCCAGGGCCGGGGCGATGGTGTCGGTGGGCGCGGTGACCAGCACGTGGTCGAACTGGTGCTTGAGTGCGGCGATGCCGTCGAGCGGTGCGTCGCTGGCGAGGATCTCGGAGCCGAGCGACCGCGCGAAGGCCAGGCGATCGCCGTGCCGCGAGCAGCCGATGGTCAGCACGCGCAGCGCGCCACTGCGCAGGGCCATGGCTGCCGCGGACAGGCCGATCGGTCCGGGTCCGACCACGCAGACGCGGTCGCCGAGCGCGATGCCGGCGGTCATGATCAGGTCGATGGCCACGCCGACCGGCTCGGCCTGGCAGGCGATGACGGGATCGAGGCCGGTGTAGGGCACCACGCCGATCGCCGGGGTGATCATGTACTCGCCGATGCCCATCGCCGGCTGCTGCCAGAAGCTGGGGCCGCGATTGCACAGATCGCTGTGGCCGTTGCGGCAGATCGCGCAGTGACCGCAGAATGAGGATGACTCCAGGACCACCGTCATCCCCGGGACGAGATGGGACGGGCAGCCCGCTCCGAGCGCGGCAATGGTGCCGGCGACTTCATGGCCGACCGGCGACCATTCCTTGGCGCCCGACTTGGCGGCGGTCAGGTCGGTGCCGCAGATCCCGCAGGCGTCGATGGCGAGCAGCACATGCCCGGCTGGCGGGGCATCGGGCAACTCGATCTTCCGGAGTTCGACCTGCCAGGGAGCGCGCAGGTAGGCGCTGCGGGAGATGGGCATGACGGACTCCTGGGTCGATGGTGCGAGCTGCCGAACAAGATGCTGACGGAACTCAACCCCGCCAGGGTATGACGACGCGCTGGCCGCTGCGCGCGCTGGCGACCATGCTGGCGATGACCTGGTCGACCTCGTAGCCGGTGATCCGCGACTGCGCGGTCTGGGTACCGGCGGCGATGTCGGCGACGAATGCGCCGATCGCGCGGTCGAAGGGAGAGTCCACGCCGTAGCGGTATTCGTGGCGTTGGCCGCTGGCCTCGTCGTCGTGGATGAGCAGCGCGGTCTTCTGCTCGACGTGGCTCCACAGCGGCGTCAGCAGGGTGAGCTTGCCGCCGGTGCCGGTGATCTCGATCTGCTCGTCCCAACCGTCGCGCAGGAAGCCGGTGCGGCTCAGCGGCGAGGCCAGGGCTTCATAGCTGATGGTGCCGTCGGTCGGCGTTTCGAGCAGCGCGCTGACATGCAGGTCGAAGTCGCGATCGCCGGGGATGTACTGCAGCGCGAACAGCCGCGTGGGACGGCCGAGCAGGTACAGGGTGAGGTCGATGACGTGGCTGCCGCCCATGACCAGCATCCCGCCGCCGTAGGTGCTGACGAGGTGCGAGGGCGCGGCGCTCGCCGGTGCCCCGGGTTCGCGGGCGGGCAGCGCGCCTGTCCAGGTGTCGCCCCAGGGCTGGTGGCTGCGCACGTGGGTGCTGACGATGCGACCCAGGCTGGGCAGCAGCCGCTTGGCCTGCTGCGCCGCCTCGAACCAGCGCTTCATGTAGGAGGTGAAGAACGGAACCCCCGCGGCCTCGGCGCGCGAAACCACTTCCCAGGAATCCTCGGCGTTCTCGGTCAGGGTCTTCTCGCAGATCACCGCCTTGCCGGCGGCGATGGCGGCGAGGCAGATCTCCTTGTGCAGGCGCGACACGGTTGCGACCACCACCGCGTCGACCTGCGGGTCGGCGACCACTTCGCGCCAGTCGGTGGTGACCCGCGCGCCGGTTCCGACCCAGGCGGCGGTGTTCTCGGCCTTGAGGTCGCAGATCCAGCGCACCGTGGCCTTGGCCTTCTCTAGGCCCGAGAAGTGGAAGCGTGCGATCATGCCGCAGCCGATGACGCCGACGCGAATGCTCATGGGATGGTCCTCGTCGGCGATCGTCGGGTTCGGGAGCAGCGGGTGCGGACCGTCCGGCTTGGACGAATCGGACATGGGCATGGACCTGCGCAGCGGCCCCCGATGATCGTCCCATGCCCGCCGCCGACCAGCCCGTGACCTGGAAGAGCCAGCCCGGCCACCTGCCCGATGCCCTGTGGCGCGAGATCGGGCGCTCGCGCGAACTGACGCCGGTGCTGGTGCAGCGCTACCATGGCCGTCACGACAGCGCCGTGGACACCTGGCACGATGGCTGGGAGATGATCCTGGTCTTCCGCGGCCAGGGCGTGCTCGAAGCCCAGGACACCATCGCCCTGGGCGCCTCGATGGCCTGCCTGGTCCCGCCGCGCATGCCGCATCGCGAACGCAGCGCTCGGCCGATGGACGTGCTGTGGATCGGACTGGCTGGGACCTGGCTCGACGCGCTGCCCAAGCGCCTGCTGCGGATCGGCGCGGCGCGCTCGCTGCTGCCCTTGGCTCACCAGCTCTGGCTGTGCGCGGAACGACGGCCGGCGCCGGTCGGGGTGGAACTGGATGGCCTGGCGCGCTGCCTGGTGGGTCGGGCGCTACGCCTAGTCAGCGAGAGCGACGCGGCCGGGCCGCTGACCCTGGACCGCAGCATCGAATTCCTGCACCGCCACCATGCCCGCGACCTGGTGGTCGCCGACCTCGCCGCCCGCGTCGGCTGCAGCGAACGCCATTTCAACCGGATGTTCACCCAGCACACCGGCCTGGCACCGCTGCGCTACCTGCGCCGCATCCGCATCGAGAACGCGCGCAAGCTGATGGCCTACCGGCAGCTGTCGCTGGACGAGATCGGCGCGCTGGTCGGCTACCGCGACCCCGCCTACTTCAGCCGGGTCTTCCGCCTGGAGACCGGCAGCCCGCCGTCCGCCTTCCGGTGAATGTGGGTGGGCGCCGTGCCGGGAAAACCCCCAACGCGCAGGTAGCCAGAGCGCCACTCCTGGCTAGGCTCGCACCCGATCTGGAGGGATTCCGATGCGCACGCTGATCCTGACGCTCGCGATGCTGGGCCTCACCGTCCAGGCGGCCGAAGAGGCGCCGGTCAAGCCGCTACCCGCTCCCGCCAAGGCGGCGCTCGACAAGTTCGCCCGCGCCGAGGCCAAGCTGAAGGACCAGATCGTGGCCGAGCGCGCCAAGACCATCGTCGAACTGCAGAAGGCGCTCAAGGACACCACCAAGAGCGGCGACCTCGACGGCGCCAACGCCATCAAGGCCGAGATGGATGCGCTCACCGCCCTCAACGAGGCCGACAGCGACACCGACCTGCTCGGCAACAAGAAGATCGATCCCGCAAAACTGGTGATCGGCACCTGGGCGTGGAACAAGACCGGTGGGGCCAGCGGCACCTTCGCCTTCACCGACGACGGCAAGATCACCGCGCAGATGGGATTGCTGTCGGTTCCCGGCGCCTGGACGGTCGATGCCAAGCAGCAGATCGTCATCACCTGGCTCGGCGATTCGGCGCGCTGGGAACGCCTGAGCTTCGACGGCAGCGACAAGCTGGTCGGGGATTCCTTCGATGCCGGCCCGGGCGGCATCAAGGCGACCCGTAAGAAGTAGCCCAGCCGTCTGCTCGCCGCCTATGCGCCGACCGTATTGAGCATCAGTCGACATGCGCGAGGCGCATGACAGGGCCACGCCCGGCCTCGGCCATGGGCCAGGCCTCAACTGCTTGCACGCTCTCGGGCTGGCGCCGAATCGGCGCCCCGGAGCCCTCTCG
>JACDEC010000029.1 GCA_013816645.1 Planctomycetota bacterium | reverse complement strand
GCTCTGGCGCGCGCGCGACCAGCGGGCCGGCGCAGATCGCGGTCAGCGGCGACCAGACCGGTTGATCCTGCGCATCGTTGGGTGCGTCCGCGTAGCGATCGCGACCGTGCGACCAGGTATCGGAGTCGTCGGCCAGTGCGACCAGTCGCGGTGCCAGTTCCCCGTCGGCGAAGGTCAATGTCGGCAATCCCGCTCCCTCGCGCCATCGGGAGGGGATGTCGTTGACCGGCGCGCCGGCGGGCACCTTGTAGTCGAGGTGGTAGGCGCGGACTTCGTTGGGCGCGAGCGCCGCGCGGAAGGCGATGCGCACCAGCCCATGGCACAAGGCCTCCGGCTCCAGTCGTTGACTAGGCACTGGTCGATCCGCGTCGTCGACCACGGTGAAGTCCTGGCGAGCCGGGATCCCTTCCGGGGATTCCAGCCAGGGTTCGTGCTCGATCCATCCGTTGAACGGCTGATTGGAGGCGTTGGCCACCACCAGCCGTTGCCGGGCATCGTCGGGCAGCGCGCGCAGGCGTCGGCGCAGTTCGTGGTGCAGCGCCTGGTCGGCGTCTGCCGCGGCGCCGCCGATGGCGTCCTTGACCTGGCGGTAGGCGGAGGGGATGCAGGTTCCGCCCAGGGTATCGTGGAAATGGTGCAGGCAGACCCGCTCCCACCCACGGCGCTGGCCTGCGGGTCCGACGAAGGCGTCGGCGCGGGCGAGCAGGTGTTCGGCGCGCCGGATCGCGGTCTTCACCGACCGCTGGACGCTGTAGCAGCCGATCGCGTGCTGCTGCAGTTCCCCGACCACCAGCGGCAGGGCCGCGGTCATCGGCGCGACTGCGGCGAAGAAGCGCGCGAGCGTCGAGAATTCGAGCCGCCAGCCGGGTATGGCGTCGCGGTTGGCTCGGCACCAGGCGATCTGCGCTTCGGTTGGACCGCCGCCATGGTCGCCGACGCCGATGAAGCACATGGTGTGCTCGCAGCCGGCGGGCAGGTCGGTGGTCGCGCGCTGCACGAAGTCGCGGGTGACCGTCCGCGTGCAGTAGGCGTCGGCGATGCGGAAGACCGTGACTTCGGCGCCGTCCGGTTGGCCCCGCCAACGGAAGAGCCGCGCGGGCAGCGCCAGTTCGGATTCCTGCGGACGCATCATCACGTACGCCTCCTGCCCGGCCGCTCGCATCAGCGCGGGGAGCGTCGCCGCGTGCCCGAAGCTGTCGGGGTTGCAGGCGATGCGCGGCGCCGAGCCGAAGCGATCGCGGAACCATTCCATGCCCAGCGCGATCTGCTGGCGCAGCGCGAAGCCGCTGGGCAGGTTGCAGTCTGGCTGGGTCCACCAGCCGCCGGCGACTTCCCAGCGCCCGGCGGCGATGTGCCCGCGCATGCGCGCGAAGAGCGCGGGGTCTGCCCGCTCGACCTCGCGGTACAGCCAGGCTTCGCCCTGGGTGAACCGTACGTCGGGGTGGGCGTCGAGGCGCTCGCAGGCCGACCGGCAGGTGGCCAACGCCGCGTCGAGACCCGCCTGCCACGGCCACAACCAGATCGGATCGAGGTGGGCATTGAGGATCAGGTGCACGGTCGCCATGCCCGGAAGCGTGGCTGGGCGCTTCCCCCGCGCGTCCACGATCCCACGATGCGCGTGCAGGATCCTCCGATGCGCCCGCCCGACCGCAGGGAACTCGTTGCCGGCGGCTTCGCACGCTTCCACGGATACACGCGTCCATTCGCCGATTTCCCCGCCCTCGACCACGTCAACGAGGCGGTGTGCGCGCCGCACCACGTCCTCGCTGAGCACCAGCACCCGACGCTCGAGATCCTCTACGTCCACGCCGGGGTGGCGGTCTGGACCGTCGCCGGCCGGACCTGGCGGGTGCGCCCCGGGGAGTTCTTCGTGGTTCATCCCGGCGAACGCCATGGGGGTGCGACCGACCCACGCCGTCCACACCACGATTTCGCGGTCGGGTTCGATGCCGCTGCGATCGTCCCGGCTGGCCAGGGCCGGCTGATCGTTGCAGGCGACGGGGAGGTCGCCGCAGCGCTCGACGAGACCGTTGCGGTGAACGATGGACTGGCGGCGAAGCGGGTCATCCCTGGAGGCCACGGCGCCGAGCGGATCTACCGCCGCATCCTCGCCGAACTCGACGGGAATCGCGGCGAGGCGCAGGATCCGCGCCGCCGGGCGCTGACCATGCTGGCGGTGCAGTGCGCGCTCATCGAACTGCTGGTATTCGTCACCCGCTGCGCGCTCGGCGCTCCGGCGGCGCGCAGCGTCGGCCGACACGATTTCAGCGCTCTGCTCGCGTGGATGGAGACCAGGCTGCCGGCTCCGCCTTCGCTCGCCGAGATGGCGGTGCGCGCCGACATGTCGCCCTCGCATTTCATGACTGCCTTCCGCAGGGCCACCGGACGGACGCCGCTCGAAGCCATGACCCGCTTGCGGGTGGCGGCTGCGGCGCGACTGCTCGGCGAACGCCAATCGGTCACCGCGGTGGCGCATGAGCTTGGTTTCTCGTCATCCCAGTACTTCAGCCTGGTCTTCCGCAAGGTGGCGGGATGTCCGCCGAGCGCCTGGCGGCAAGCGGCTCGACCGCTGCCTCCGTGAGGAGAAGCGCGGTCGCTGGCCGCGAATAAGCGACGACCTGACGACAGTGGTTGCGCTGGCTCCATCACGACGGCACGATGCCGCGATGCGTCGTCGCAGCAGTACGCGCCAGCCACTCAAGCAGATGGCACTCGAACGGACGGTCCGCCAGCAGATCGTCAGCGGCAAGCTCCCGCCGGGCGCCCGCTTGCCGACCCGTGGGGACCTACAACGCAAGCACCGGGTTAGCGCGATCACCGTGCAGCGCGCCCTCGACCACCTCGCGGACACCGGTTTCGTCGCGGCGCGCGGGACGCTCGGCACCTTCGTCACCGATCGCCCGCCGCACCTGCACCGCTACGCCATGGTGTTCTTCGCCGGGCCGGGGATCGCGGGTTGGACACGCTTCCAACAGGTGTTGCTCGAACGTGCGGCAACCCATTACGCCGGCGGCGCGGTCGAAGTCGTGCCGATGTTCTGCGTCGATGGCCCGAACGGTCATGGCCATGCAGAGCTGCTGACCGAGGTCAAGGACCAGCAGTTCGCGGGCATCTTCTTCCCTTTTGCACCCTGGCCACTTGCGGGGTCGCCGTTGCTGCTCGCCAACGCGGACATCCCGCGCGTCACGCTCATGAGCAAGGAGCACTATCCTGGGTTCGGGTTCGTAGACCTGGAGACCGGCGACATCGTGAAACGGGCCTGCGCATGGTTCAGAGAGCGTCGTCGGCGCTCTCTGGCTGTCCTGTGCGCCGGCTTTTCAGAGCCCGCCGATGGAGACCTCGTCGCCGCCGCGGGTGCGCACGGGCTGGCCCTGCCACCGTGGCACATCCAGCGGCTGAACCCGAGTCTCGCGTCATCGGCCCGGGCCCTGGCCCACCTGCTCGTCCGTGGCGGCCCGGATGGGCGTCCCGACGCATTGTTCATCGCCGATGACAACCTCCTCGAACCTGCGGTGGCCGGGGTGCTCGACGCCGGATTGCGACTCGGCGTCGACATCGACATCGTCGGCCACGCGAACTTCCCATTGACCGGCCAGGGTGAAGGCCCGGTGCGCCGTCTCGGATTCGACGTCGATGAGGTCCTCGCATCAGCGATCGCGATCCTGGTCGACATGCGCGCGAAGGGTCGCCGGGAGGTCAGGCGTCAGGTGCCCGCGGTCTTCGCCGAAGAGGCCGGGTCGATGCGGGTGGATCGCAGCGTCTGATGCGGCCGGCGCGGCCGACGACCTGCGTCGCCATCCCCGCTGACCGCCACTGATCGAAGCGTAGCGCGATGACGCCGCGTGCGGCGATCGTCCCGAGCGTCGGTGCACCCGATCAGCGGGGCGCGGGCGGTGCGTCCAGTCCGTGAATCCGCTCGCGCGCGAAAGCGGCAAACACCGGTATCCGACCATTTCCGTTCACCTGGAGGTAGGACCGGTAGGAGACGATCGCCTGTTCGGAGTGGCCGGTGATTTCGGCGCGGACGCCGTCGATCAGCAGCACGTCACGCTCGACGTCCGCGCCGCTATTGGCGAGGTAATCGCTGCGGGCCAGATCGCCGAGCAGGTAGGCGAAGCGTCGAGCGGGCAAGTTGCCGAGCCGGTCGCGATGTTCTTCGCGCCAGCGCAGCCAACTCACGGTCGGCAGCTCGCCCAGGCCCTCCGCCCAGCGCACCGTCGGCGCCAGGATGAAACGGACGAGGTGCTCTGCTCGCGTATTATCCCAATTGAAGGGAAGATCATCCGCCACTGCGAGCGCGTCCCAGCCGGCTTTCGCATTGCCCGATCTCAGGAGGTCGAAGGCGTAGCCGTAATGGGACAAGATCGGGTTCATCTCATTCGGTTTGGAGAACAGCTCGGGCCAGCGGCCCAGTTCGCCCAGGGCTCTGCCGCGCGACCAGGCGATGTCGCCGTATCCGGCGAGCAGATCGCCCCAGCGTTCCTGCGCCGACAATGCCTCAGCGCAGGCGACGCGCGCGTCCGGATAGTCGCGCAGGACCTCTTCGACTCGTCCCGAGAGCAGCAGGCCTTGCGCACGGATCGCACGGGACGGGTGATCGAGGAGCGCAGCCTCCCGCCCGGTCTCGTGCATCGCGTAGATATCGATTTCGCCTCCGCGTTGGACGATGTCCTCATAGCGACCACGCTCGGAGAGCGCGCGTCTCACATGTTGATTCAGCTCAGGGAAACGAGCGATCACCTCGTCGTATCGCCCCATGCCGAGGAGCGCTTCGGCGCACGCCGTGCGCTGCTCGGGATATTCCTCCACAACCTGCGCATGTTGTCCCAGCTGATTCAAATAGGACGCGCATTTCGCCAGGGTGGGATTGTCGTCGAGTGGCGAAGCGAAAGCCGCTGCCAAGTCATGGAATCGTCGTTGGACCTCGGCGATATCGGTGCGCATCGTTGGATCGGTCAGCGCATCGGGACGATCCAGCCGGTAGTGCGCGCTCAGCCAATCGCCGTACGCGAGCACGACTCCGACCCGCACTTCCGCTCGCGGCTGGCGCCGGGCGAGTTCAGCATAGACCTTCGCGGCGTCCTCCTCGCGCCCGATTTCGAGCAGCAGCCGCGCCTGACGGGCGCTGGCGAGGTCGGCCACCGCATGGCCTGGGTGATCGGTGGCGCAGGCGGCGAAAGCCGCCAGCGCCTCCTGGGTTCGGCCATCGCCGGCCAGGCAGCGAGCGGATCGGTAGGCTGCGAGGGGGGTTTCGTCGGCGTCGGGGTGCAGACGGATGAACTCGTCGTAGCGCTGCAGCGCACGACCGAGCAGGCCCTCCTCGAACAACGCATCCGCGACCAGCAGGGGCGACGCACGCAGCGGCAGGGGTTTGGTCGAGATGCGCACGTCGTCGATGGCCAGCGAGGTATATGCGGTCTCGAAACCGAAGGCCTCATGGTCGGCGCCTGACAGCACCTCGATGTCGCTGTAATCGATCACGTTGTGACCGTCGATGCTCAGACGTATGGCCGTGCCCTCCTTCTCCATGCACATCCGATAGGCGTGGCCGGCCGAGAGGGGACTGCGCGATCGCCGCTCGAGGACCTCGGCGTTGCGTCCGCGGGTGAGGGTGACGGTGTTCGGTAGATTCCATCCGCCAACATGGAAGGTGTAGCCTTCCAGGCGAGTCCGTCCGCCGATGTAGCAATTGAGGTTGGTCGGTCCGCCCACCGGCGTGAGCGTCCATTCGACGCGCAGGTCGCCGCCCAGTTGCCCTTTCCAGGAGATATTGCCGACCCGCGCCGATCCGCCATCACCCTCGAGCCTGCCGTCGCGCACGCTCCAGCACGATCCGCTGAACGTGCTTTTCTCGGCTGTGCTGTACGACTGCAGCAGCCAAGCTTGCCAATGCGCGGCGATGGACTCCTGGCTGCCCGAGAAGTCTTCGCTGGCGATCGGGTTCCACGCCGTGGACTCGCGGCGTTTCTCCCGCCACAACAGCGCACCGACGAACAGCACTGCCGCGGCTGCGGTGGCGGCCGTCCAGAACACCGGGCGGTTGCGGCGGTACACGCGGCGCAAACGGTCGATCACCGAGTCTGGGCGGGCGCTGATCGCGCTGCCTTCCTGCCAGGCGCGCAGATCCTGTGCCAGTTCCTGCGCGCCGGCGTAGCGGTGCATCGGGTTGGCAGAGAGCGCCTTGAGCGCGATGTCGGACAGGCGCGGCGAGACGGCTCGCCGCTCGGCTGCGCTGGGCAGATTGAGGTCTCCCCGACGTTTCATCTCCCAGAAGCGCTCAGGGTCGTCGTGCCAGGTCGGTGGACGATGGAACAGCAGGTGGAAGAGCGTGGCGCCCAGGCAATAGACGTCACTGCGATGATCGGCCTCGTGTCGGCACGACTGTTCGGGCGACATGTACAGCGGCGTGCCGACCAGGGCGGACGATCCTTGCCGGGCGTCCGAATCCCTGGCGGTTCCCCAATCGACCAGCACGACCTCGCCGAATGCGCCGAGCATGATGTTGTCGGGTTTGATGTCTTGGTGGATGACGCCCTGGTGGTGGGCAAACGCGACGGCTTCGGCGACGCGCAGTACGATCGCCGCGCGATTGGCGAGGCCGGCGATCGCTGGCGGCGGGGAGCCGCCGATCGCCTGGCGCAGTGCGTCGCCGAGCGACAGCCCGTCGATCTTGCGCATCGTGAAGTAGATCTGCCCATCGGCGCTGATGTCGATGTCGTGCACCGGGAGGATCCCGGGATGCTCGAGGCGGGCGGTGACCTGGGCCTCGTGCACGAAACGGCCGAGCCGCGCGGAATCACCGGGCTTGGTGCTGTGCAGCACCTTCACGGCGATATCCCGCGCGCAGTCGCGATCGCGGGCGGCGAAGACGCTGCCCGATCCGCCCTTGCCGAGCAGCTTGCCGACGAGGTAGCGACCGTTTCCAGATAGTTCCGGCTCAGGGGAGAGGATCCCCGGCAGCCGTTCGCTGAGTGCCGCGCGCCCCAGCAGGGGGCGCTGTCCGGAATCGCCGAGCGCGACTCCGTCAGCCGCGGTCAGTGCCAGGGAGTGGCCGACGTCAGCGAGCATGGCCTTGGCGTCGAAGGCCTCTGCGGGCAAGGTCATCGCCGCGGTCGCCAGGAATCGCCGGCGGTTCTGTTCTTCATTCCCTTCGGGGGAGCCACCGCTTGTCACATCGTGAGCATGCGTGCGCCAGTTCGCATGTCCATGCACCCCAAGCCAATGCGAGCGTCCTCGAGGGCCTCGCTCGGGCAGGTCCGAGCACCCGTTGGAACAACCAGCACCCAAGGATTCGCAGGAGTCAGCGCGTCTGCTGCCCGCTCTCCAGGTCGCTGATCCTCAGGTGAGCGAAGGCTGCGAGCATCGGAGCCCGCCGGTTGGCGGGCATCGCGAGGTACCGGGCATACGCGTCGCGCGCCTGCGCGGCGTCGCCGGCGAGTTCGGCGCGCACGCCTTCGAGCATCGGCAATTCGATGCCGATGACGTAGCCGGCGTCGGCGAGGTAGCCATCCCGGTCGAGGTCCCCGAGCAGGAACGCGAAGCGCTTGCTCGGCAGATTGCCGAGCACATCGCGCTGCGTCTCGCGCAGGCGCCGCCAGGTGGCGACGGGATCCGGACCCGAGCCGCGCGCCCAGCGCAGCAGCGGGGCCGCGATGAACCGCCCGAAGTGCGCGGTGTTGGTCTCCTCCCACGGGAAGGGCAGGGCGTCCGCCGCGGCGAGTTGGGCGTCGCCCGCGTCCTGGTCACCGCTGCGCAGGAGCGCGAAGGCGTGGGCGTAACGGATGTCGATATCGTTGGTGCCCGCGACCAATTCGCTCCAGCGTCCGAGTTCAGCGAGCGCGTAGGTCCGGACCCAGGGGATGTCCGCGTAGCCGTCGAGCACATCGTCCCAGCGACCCTGCATCATCAAGGCGTTGGCGCAGGCCGCCCGCATGTCCGGATAGTCGCGCAGGATCTCGTCGAACCGGCCTTCGCCGAGCACCGCATGCACGCGATGGATGCGCTCTGGGTGGTGGTTGAGTTCGGCGATCCGGCCGAAATGGCTCAATGCCACAGGATCGTAGGGGGACAAACGTTCGAGGATCTCTCGGTGACGGCCATGCTCTTCCAGGCAGCGTCGCAAAGGTAACTGCAGGTCGCTGTATCTGGAGAGCAGGTCCTGCCAGCGACCCATGCCGTAGAGCGCGTTCGCGCAGGCAGTGCGCTGCTCCGGGTACTCGGCGAGGACCTGGGCGTGCAGGCCGAGACGATTGAGCTGCGCGGCGCAGGAGGTCAGGGCGGGATGCTCGTCGACGGGCATGGCGAAGGTCGCCGCCAGGGAGAGGAAGCGCGAGCGGACGGTGGCGAGGTCGGCAAGCAGAGTCGGATCGGTGAGCGCGTCCGGGCGGTCGATCCGGAAGCGCTTGAGCAGCCACTCGCCGTAGCCGAGCAGGACGGCGACGCGTACCTCCTCGCTGGGCTGGCGACGGGCGAGTTCGGCGTGCACCGCTGCCGCGCCAGCCTCATTTTCCGTCTCGAGCAGCAAGGCGGCTTGCCGGGCGAGCGCCCTCTCTGCGATCGCATGCCCGGAGTACTCACGCACGCAGGATTCGAATGCCGAGATCGCATCGAGGTCGCGCCCTTCGCCGGCAAGGCAACGGGCCGAGCGGTACGCGGCGATGGGAGCTCCTTCGCTGGCGGGATGCAGGTGGAGGAACTCGACGTAGCGCTGGCGCGCGCGGGCGAACAACCCTTCCTCGAACAGCGCATCGGCGACCGCCAGCGGGGATGCGCGCAAGGGCAGGGGCTTGGTCGAGATGCGCACATCGTCGATGCGCAAGGTGGTGTAGGCGGTCTCGAACCCGAAGGTCTCATGCTCGGATCCCGAGAGCACTTCGAGGTCGTGGAAATCGATGACCATCTCGCCGTCGATGCTCAGCCGGATCGACTCGCCCTCCTTCTCCATGCACATGCGGTAGGTGGTCCCCTGCAGCAGCGCGTTGCGCGATCGTCGCGCCAGGACTTCGTAATTGCGCCCGCGAGTGAGGGTGACGGTGGTCGGCATGTTCCAGCCGCCGATGTGGAAGGTGTAGCCGTCCATGCGGGTGCGCCCGCCGATGTAGGAATTGAGGTTGGTCTGTCCCCCGACCGGCGTGAGCGTCCATTCCACGCGTAGGTCGCCGCCGAGCTCACCCTTCCAGGAGAGGTCGTAGATGCGCGCCGATTCGCCGTCGCCCTGCAGTGCGCCGTCGCGCACGCTCCAACTCGAAGCGGTGAAGCCAGCCTCCTGGACCGAATCGTAGGTGGGCAGGAACCAGGGCTGCCAGCGCGAGGCGATGATCTGCGGCGTGGCGGAGAAATCCTCGCTGGCCACCAATGTCCAGGTCGTCGATTCGCGGGCCTTTTCGCGCCACAGCAGCGCTCCGACGGCGAGCAGGGCGATGCTCGCGGCCGCAGCGGTCCAGATCACCGGACCATTGCGGCGGTAAACTCGGCGCAGGCGGTCGATCAGGGTATCGGGCCGGGCGGTGATCGCGCGACCTTCCTGCCAGGCGCGCAGGTCCACCGCCAACTCGCGCGCGCCGGGGTAACGGCGGCCCGGCTCGCTGGCGAGCGCCTTGAGAACGATGTCGGTCAACCGGGGCGATATGGAGCGCCGTTCGGCCGCGGTCGGCAGATCGATGTCCCCGTTGCGCTTCTTCTCCCAGAACCGTGCTGGGTCGTCGCTCCACGCGGGCGGACGGTGATAGAGCAGGTGGAAGAGCGTGGCGCCCAGGCAGTAGACGTCGCTGCGCTCATCGGCGCCCTGGCGACGCGCCTGTTCGGGCGACATGTAGAGCGGCGTGCCGACCAGCCCCCGCGATCCGTGCTGCGCGCCCGAGCCGCTGGCCGTGCCCCAGTCGACGAGCACGACCTCGCCGAAGGCGCCGAGCATGATATTGTCGGGTTTGATGTCCTGGTGGATGACGCCCTGGTGGTGGGCGAATGCGACCGCCTCGCTGACGCGCAGCACGATGGCCACGCGGTCGATCAGGCCGGCGAGCGCGGGCGGGGGCGAGCCATCGATCGCCTGGCGCAGCGCGTCGCCGAGCGATAGTCCATCGATCTTGCGCATCGTGAAGTAGATCTGGCCATCCGCGGTGACGTCGATGTCGTACACCGGCAGGATGCCGGGATGCTCGAGACGAGCGGTGACCTGCGCTTCGTGGACGAAGCGGCCGAGCCGTCCGGGATCACCGGCGTCGGACCCGTGCAGCACCTTGACCGCGACCTCGCGTGCGCAGTCCCGGTCACGGGCGGCGAAGACGCTCCCTGATGCCCCGCTGCCGAGCAGGCCGACGACCTCGTAGCGGCCGTTGCCGCCGGCGGGCGGATGGGGAGGGAGGAGGCCGGGCAGCCGCTCGCTGAGCGCAGCACGCCCCAGCAGGGGCTCCTTGCCCTGGTTGGCGGAACCGCCATCCCTGGCGGTGTTGGCCAGCGCTGGGCGGTTGTGCTCGGCGAGCATGGCCTGGGCGTTGAAGGCCTCGGCGGGCAGGGTCATCCGCACGGTTGCTTGGAAGCGCCGACGGCACTCATCCGCCCCATCGGAAACGCTGCCGATTGCCATACCGCAAGCATGCATGCCCCTGGGCATGCTGTCCATGAGTCGTGCTGCATACGGGGTTTGGGACACGAGATCCGGAAGCGCAGGCGGACAAGCCGAGCGCTACATCTTCGGACTGAAACAAAGCGCCTCCATGGAGTAACAGCCTCGGCGATGATCCGCTCAGTATTGGCGAGCGTCCTGTTCCTCCGCTGCACCACCCTGCGAGCCCTCCATGCGACTCCGAACCCCATCCGCCTGTCTCGCGGCGATCATCGCAGTCGGATCGCAGTTGTGCGCGGCCGAGATCGCCTGGACCGGCGCCAGTGGTCGTTGGGCCGATGCGGCACGCTGGAACGGTGGACGGGTTCCCGTGGCCGCTGACAGCGCCGTGCTCGGGGACGTCGCGACCGGTACGCGCACCGTCACCGTGGCCACGCCGACCACCATCGCCCGCTTGGCGATCGACCAGGCGGGCGCCGGCACCAACGCCCTGCTCTTTGAGCACGACCTCACCATCTCCGGCGGAGCCGCCCCCGCATTGGCGCTGACCCGCAAGGGCGGTGCACTGACCACGGATATGGCAGGTCGCCGGCTGACCATCATCGGTGATTCGCTGGGCACACTGTCGCTCCCCGGCAGTTGGACCATGGGCCCGGGATCGGTTTTCGAACTCGGCTTCGCCAATCCCCAGGGCGGCGCTGAGTTGATCAACGAGGGCACGTTCAGCCAGAGTGGCGGAAAATTGCTGTTCCACTGGACCAGCGCCACGTTCAACAATGCGGTCCGCCGTTTCGTCAATCGGCCGGGCGCGACCTGGACGATGACCGCTGGCGCCCGCATCGACTGGCTCGCCGACAACGGCATAAAAGGTGGATTCGGGGCCATGCACGACTGCCGCAACGAGGGCAGCATGCGCATCGCGGGGGATTCGACCATCAGCGTCGGCCTGTTCGACAACAGCGGCGCGCTGGTGCTCGATGGGGCGGTGCTCGGCGGGTCCTTCGACAACACCGTGCTGTGCAACAGCGGGACCGGCACCGTCGACGTGGTCGGCGACGCCTGGGTCGGGCGGGGCGACGACGCACCCAGCAATCAGCCCGCGCGCATCGAGAACGGCGGCGCCGACAAGGCCGGAGCGCAGCTTCGCGTCGGCGACGGCAAGCAGCCAGCGGTACTGACGGTGAAGAACGGCGAGTCCACGGTCAAGAACCACAAGGGCAGCACGGTGGTGATCGCGCCCCAGGGGACCCTGAAGCTGGCGGTGCACGCTAGCCTCGACCCGCACGCCTACCAGGGCCGGGCGACCACGATCATCAACCATGGCATGTGGACGCAGCACGGATGCATCCAGCTCGCGCCCAATCATGTGCCCAACGCCACCATCGGCGTGCTCAACAAGGGTTCCTTCGAGATCGTCGGCGCGCTGGCGGTCATCGAGCGCCTGCCCAGCCCGCGCAGCGAGGCGTACTCGGACGCCAACCTGACCTCCATCGGCAATCACACCGGCGGGCTGCTCACCGGCAGCGGTACGCTGCGCTACCGCAACAGCACCGGGAACGTCGCAGTCGGGGCGCTGAACGTCAGCAACTCTGGCACCATCGCCCCGGGGTCCCCGGCCAACGTCGGCATCCTGACCCTGGTCGACGCCGACGTGCGTTTCGCCGATACCGGATCCGGGACGCTCGCCATCAGGGTCGTGGGCGCCAAACCCGAGGCCTGCGACCAGCTGGTGCTCGCCGGCGACCACGGCGGAACCTTCGCGCTCAACGCCGAGGGCTCGGCCCTGAGCGTGAAGCTCGACAAGGGCTTCGTCCCCAAAGCCGCGGCTGCCTGGCGGATCGTCACCGCGAAGCAGGTCACCGGCACGTTCTCCGCGCTTGACCTGCCCAAGGGCTTCAGCGTCGCCACCGACGCCACCGGACTGACCATCTCCTTCAAACCTTGATCGGGCGCACCACCATGCGATTCCTTACCTACGCCTTCATCCTCTTGCCGTTGCTGCGCATCGACGCTGCCGCTGCGGAGGCGCCGACCCCGCCCAAGCTGGTCATCACCAAAGCCCAGGCCGACGCCCTGTTCCATGGCAAGAAGGCGCGGATGCTGATCGGCTACCAGGCGACCAAGAAGATCGCTTGGCGCGAAGCGACCGAGGACGAGGAGATCGTCGAGACCTCGGTCCCGCTCTACCTCGTCGACTTCACCGCTGCGACCCCATCGTGCGCCCTGGTGGTCGCCGACGCCAAGGCTTGCATCGGCGACCCGTTCATCAGCCCGGATGGGACCCGCGTGGCCTACCGCACCACCAAGGGCGTCTTTGTCGCGCGACTCGCCGCTGGGGCCCCCGAGGCGACGCTGGTATCGGCTGATGGGTTCGACCAGCGCTGGTGGATCCATCCCACCACCGGCGACGAGTACCTGCTCATGGCCAGTACCCGCGGCGGCAATGAGTCGAGCATGGCTGGCAAGACCTCGCTGCAGAAGCTGAAGAAAGGCACCTGCCAACCCGAGGGCGTACCCACCACCTTGATCGGCGACGCAGCCTATCGCAGCGGCCGCTCGCCGGATGGCGCCTACATCTGCTCGGCGCAACCGGGTCTCGCCCAGGCGCAGTTGACGCCCGCGGACGCCACCGCCAATGCCGCGGTCAAGGTGCTCTTCACCAATGCGCGCAAGTGCAATGGATCGGTCAGCCAGGATCCCAAGCAGCCGTCGTATTTCTTGTGGGAGGACACCTCGCACACCGTGATCTTCTACGATCCCGCCGACCACTCGAAGACCATCCCGGTGCCACCGGGATACCAGCACCAGCAATGGTGCGAGTGGTCGACCCACCCCGATTTCATCACGACCTCGCCGTGCCAGCCCGACGACAGCAGCGACCACAAGCTGCACGATGCGCTGATCTGGCAGTGGTCGACCAAGAGCTGGACCAAGGTGAGCGAAGGCGCGGGACCGACCCACCTGTGGGTCGAGCGGTGAGATCGAGGTGCACCCGATCGGCCGATGACGCCCCGGGACTTCTGCGCCCGGGAACCTGAGCTATATGCACTCACCGCTGCGACGTTCACCGAACCATAGGATGCCGATGCGCCTCATCTTCCTGGGTCTCTGCCTGCTGACCGCGACCCGTCTGATCGGAGCCACCGCCACGGACATCGGCGCCGCGGTCGGCCAGCGCTACGAGCAAGCCGAGGCCGCCCAGGTCGGCGCGCTCGCCGGCGTCGATGGCTGGTACTTCCTCGCCGCCGAACTGCGCAGCTACAGCCGCGGTCCGTTCTGGGGCGCGGATGCCGCGAAGGCATCGCGCGCCGCGAAGGACCAGGATCCGCTCGCGGTGATCGTCGCCTTCGATCGCATGGTCAAAGCCGCCGGCATCGCGCTGATCGTGGTCCCGGTGCCCGGCAAGGTCGCGATCCACCCCGATGGCCTGGATCCCGCGCTGAAGAGCGGCGAACGTTGGGACGGGGCGCAGGCCGCATTCAACGCCGCATTGACCAAGGAGGGGGTGCAGGTCATCGACCTGGTGCC
>JACDEC010000028.1 GCA_013816645.1 Planctomycetota bacterium | reverse complement strand
AGGTCGGCCTGCTCGCCCTGGCCGAGCGGCGGGTCGACGAGCTCAGCGGCGGCGAACGCCAGCGCGTCGAACTCGCCCGGGCCCTGGCCTGGAACCCGACGCTGATCCTCGCCGACGAGCCGATCGCCAACCTCGATCCCGGCACCGGCCGGCGCATGCTCGAGCTGCTGCGCCGGCGCTGCGACGCCGGCGCCACGGTGATCGCCAGCCTGCACCAGGCGGACCTGGCCCTGGCCATCGCCGATCACGTGGTCGTGCTCGACCACGGCCGCGCGGCCTACGCCGGGACGCCCGATGCGCTCGATCCTTCGCTGCTCGCCGCCATCTATTCCCCCGTTCCACCCACCGGATCCGCCCATGTCCCGCCTGTCGCTCCTCGCCTGCTGCCTGATCTCCATCCTCTGCCTCGCCTCGACGGCGCCGGCGGCTGAGCCGGGCGAAGCCGATCCCGCCGTACTGCGGATCGCGCTGCTGCCCGACGAGGATCCGGCGACGATCATCGCCAACAACCGGCCGCTCAAGACCTACCTCGAGACCACCCTCGGCAAGACCATCGAACTGGTCGTGACGCCCGACTACACGACGATGATCGCGGCCATGGCGAACGGCCAGCTCGAGCTCGGCTACTTCGGTCCGCTCAGCTACGTGCTGGCCAAGCAGAGCTGCGCGATCGAGCCGTTCGCCTGCCTGGTCAAGCATGGCCACCCCACCTACACCGCGGTGATCATCGCGGGGACCGCGGCGAAGATCGCCACGCTCGGCGATCTCAAGGGCAAGCAGCTGGCCTTCGGCGACCTGGCCTCGACCTCGAGCCACCTGGTTCCCAAGGGCATGCTATTCGACGCCGGTCTGCGCACCGGCACCGACTACCAGGAGACCTTCCTCGGCAATCACGATGCCGTGGCCCTGGCGGTGCAGAACGGCCACGCCGATGCCGGCGGCATCGGCCGGCACGTCTACGACAGCCTGATCGAAAAGCAGATCCTCGACTCCGGCAAGGTGGTGATCGTCGCCGAATCCGCGCAGTATCCGCAGTATCCGTGGACGATGCGCAGCGACCTCGACCCCGCGCTGCGCACGCGCATCGCCGAGGCTTTCGTCGGGCTCAAAGACCCGGCGATCCTCAAGGCCTTCAAGGCCGAAGCCTTCGCGCCATCCAAGGATGCCGATTACGACGTGATCCGCGCCCTGGCCAAGAAGCTCGGCCTCGAACTGGACAAACTCGCCAAGTGAGCGGACCGCACGTCGAACTCGTCGTCGCCTACCTGCGCCGCGATCGGCGACGCAGGATCGCGACCGTGGCGATCGCCACGGTCGCGCTGTCCATCGTGGTGGCCTGCGTCTACGCGGTGCTGCCGCACGTGCCGCGCAGTTGGGCCATCGACGTGCGGCGCCTGCTGCGCGGCCCGACCCTGCTCGTCGATATGCTGGCCAAGGGCCTGCCACCGGATTTCTCGCGCATGGCCGGTTCCGAGGCGGGCGAACTGGTGTTCGTCCAGCAGCGCCCCTGGCTGTGGTCGGTGGTCGAGACCCTGGCGATGAGCATCGCCGGCACCGCCGTCGGAGTGGTCCTGGCGCTGCCGCTCGGCCTGCTGGCGGCGCGCTCGACCTCGCCGCATCCGGCGATCTACGTGGCCGCACGCGGTCTGCTCGGCGGCCTGCGCACGGTGCACGAATTGATCCTGGCCATCGTCTTCGTCGCCGCCTTCGGCTTCGGCCCGTGGCCCGCGGTACTGGCGCTCAGCTGCCACAGCCTGGGCATGCTCGGCAAGTTCTACGCCGAGGCGATCGAGCGCGCGCCCCAGGGTGTGGTGGTCGCGGCGAAGGGCGCCGGTTTCGGCGTCTTCCAGCGCGTGGTCCATGTCGTCATCCCCGGCGCGATGCCGGCGATGACCGACGCCACCATCTACCGCTGGGAATGCAACCTGCGCTCGGCCACGGTGATGAGCCTGGCCGGCGCCGGCGGACTCGGCCAGGAACTGGTCCATGCGCTCAAACTCTTCAACTACCGCGAAGCCGTGGCGCTGCTGATCGTGCTCTTCGCCCTGGTGCTGCTCGGTGACCTGTTCGGCGCCTGGCTGCGCCGGCGCTTGGCGTGACCGTTCAGGGCTTGAGCAACGGCGTGGGTTCGCCGACCGCAGAACCGACCGGCGCGTAGCTCCCGCCCAGGGACGACGTCGCGTCGTAGCCGAGGAACCGCGACGCGGTCGCGTACAGCCGGCGATAATCCATGGTCTGGCGGAGGTCCCCACGGTCGTCCGGATAGGCCAGGCCGGGCTGTCGCCCGAACAACCCGCCGTTGATGTTGGCGGCGTGACCGAGCACCAGGTGCGGGGCCGCGGTGCCATGGTCGGTGCCGTCGCTACCGTTCTGCTCGATGCGCCGGCCGAATTCGGAATAGGTGGCGATCAGCGTCCGGTTCCACCAGCCCTTCTCGATCAGCGCGGCGCGCAGCCCAGCGAGTCCGTGGGCGAGCTGGGCGAGCAGGTCGTCGTGCTTGGCGCGCTGGTTCGCATGGTTGTCGAAGCCGCCGAGATGCATCTTGTAGACCGGGATGCCGAGCCCGGCGCTGATCATCTCGGCGACGGATCGGCATTGGTCGCCGAATGCGCCAGCCGGGAAGCTGGCGGCGAAGGTCGGGGTGGGGGTGAGCTTGCTGGCGAAGATCTGGCGCGCGGACGCCACGTCGTTGTTGGTCGAGATCACCCGCTGCAACGCTGGGTTCGTCCCCGGCACGGGCAGCGTGGTGATCGAGGCGGCGTCCCTGAGGAAGGCCTGCGGGGAGCCCATCGCCAGGTTGCGCACGCCGGTGCCGGCGACCGGGTTGGAGTTCGCCCGCTCGAGCAGGACGGTGTGCGCAGCGAGGTTGCTCGACGGTACCGGCGCGGTGCCGGCGAGGATCCGGCGCAACCAACCGTCGCTGAGCACGGCAGTGCTGTTCGAGCCGCTGTTCCACACGTCGATGCCATGGAAGTGCGAGCGGTTGGGATTCGCCATCCCGAGACCGAGGACCACCGCCAGTTCATTCGCGGCCCAGGCTGCGCTGAGTCCCACGGGAAGGCCGGACGGACGGCTCATCACCGGATTGAGGATGAGCGGGCCGCTGGAGATGTCGCCAGGATTGGGGCCGATCTGGAAGGTCGCATTGCCCAATGCGATGGTGGTGGCGTTGGGCACCACCCGCAGGGTCGAGCGCTTGGCGATGTACGTGGGGTCCGTGTAGGGCACCGCCATGTTCAGCCCGTCATTGCCCCCATCCAGTTCGACCAGCACCAGCGAGCGCTGCCAGTCCGGGCTGGCAGCGACCCCGCCGGCGTGGAGCAGGTCGGGAAAGGCGAGTCCGACGCCGGCGGCGCAGGCGATGCGGAAGAGGTCTCGGCGGGTCAGGAGCATGGCTCGCCTCACTTCAGGTGGATGGCGGGGTCGACGAGCAGGGCGCGGAACGGTCCGCCGATCGGATCCCATGGGTACGCCGCGGGATTCAGTTTTGCGGTGTCGTACGGCGCGATCGGCATCAGCAGCGTGGGGAGGATGGAGCGCAACCGCGGATTGTGCCGGTTCCAGATGTCCCACTGCTTCCAGCCGAGGTGGCGACGCCGGGCGAGCAGGGTGCGCGCGGTCATCCAGGCCTCGCCGCCAATCCATCCGCGCACGTTGGGCGGATCCATCAGGTCCTGTTCCTCCTCGCTGAGCTGCCAGATCTCGCCGTAATCGTTCGGCTCGAGCTCGAGCGCGCGCCACATGCCGACGTGCAGCTCGGCGGGCGATCGCAACAGGCCGCCGGGCGCGGCGTTGCGGAAGGCGTCGCTGAGGAAGATGCTCTTGAGCAGCGGCTTGATCTGGTAGCCCGCCTTGAACGTCGCCGCCCAGGTCGCGGCCTGCGCGGGCACCGTGCCGATGAATTCCACGCAGAGCTTCTCGACGATGAACTGCGCGCAGCGGTCCTTGGCCAGGATGCGATCGATGGCGACGACGCCGTCCTGCTCGCCACCAGCGGCGATGACCTGCCCGAACAGCGTTTTGCTGCCGGGTTCGTGCTGGTCGTCACGGAACTGGTAATCGAGCCGATCGGTCAGGCCCCAACCGGTGAAGCACTTGGCCGCCTCGACGACGTCGGTCTCGCTGTAGCCCTGATCGAGGCCGAGCGTGAACAGTTCGAGGACCTCGCGGGCGAAGTTCTCGTTCGGCCGACCCTTCACGTTGCTCGCCGAGTCGAGGAACAGCACCATCGCCGGGTTCTTGGCCATGGCGTGGAGCAGCACGGAGAAGCTGCCGACCGCGTGCTGGCGCAGCAGTTCGAGATATTTCCACGACAGCGGCGCGACGAACAGCGCCCAGCTCGCGGTGACGAAGTGGTTATGCCAGAACAGGGTCATGCGCTCGGTCAGCGGCGTCGGCGTGATGACCATCTCGCGCAACCACCAGCGCTTGGTCTCCTGGATGCGCGCGTTGGTCGTGGCGTTGCGCGCTTCTTGCTGCGCCTGGGTCATCGCCGCCACCTCCTGCCAGGTGGGGATCACCGCGTCGCGCCAGCCCGGCGTGGGCTGCACCGGAACGCATCCGCAGGCTTCGACGATCTCCTCGATCATGGTGGCGTAGGGAACCTTCAACCAACGCACCAAATCCTGCGCCGAGGCTCCGAAGCAGGCCCGGGCGAAGAAGTGGCGGATCGCGGCCGCCGCGGCGGGCGCCTGGGCGATGGCGTCGGCGGCGTCGGCATTGATCCGCACCTCGAGGTCGACTGCATCGGCGTCGGCACCGGCGGTGGCCGAAGCGGTGAAGGGATACGCGACCTCGGGGCCATCCACGCCGGGATCGGCCGGGCGTCCGCTGCCCAGCCGGAATCGCACCGCGGCGCTGGTGTCGACCGCGCCGTCCTGGTCTGCGACGGCACTGACGGTGATCGTCGCCGGGGCGTCGGTCTGCACCGCGACGGTGATCGCGGTGATGGTCATCGCCGCCGCCGGCGCGGATCCGCCGCCACCGCCCCCGCCGCCGCAACCAGCTAGCAACAGCGGCGCCGCGACCGCTGCGAGCACCACCGCGGCATTGACCTCCGCGGGTTCCGACACGGCGCTCGCCATACTGGGATCGGAGATGGGATCGGAGATGGGATCGGATTGGGTGCTCATGCCGCGCTCAACCCGCCGCGCCGGGGGCGGTGGCGACGCGCTCCACCGCGATCAGCCGGGTTTCCGCTCGTGCCGGTCCGCGGGCGGTGATGGCGACATGGCTGGCATCGGCAGGCACGGTGATCGCGACGCTGAAGGTGCGATCAGCGGCGAGAGCGACCGCGACGCCGTCGGCCTCGACCGCCGTGATGTCGGACGCGACCGACCCGGCGATGCGCACCACGACCGAACTGATGGCGATGGCCATGCGAGATCTCCTGGCGGCGAGGACCGCAACGCGCGCAGTGTGGGCATCGGCGTGCCGCTTCGACCAGCTTCCTGGTTCGCTGCCCTGACCGTGGTCAAGCTGTGCTGCACACCCCAAGACTGGTGTCCGTGCGGGTCGAGCTAGTGGTCCTGATGCCGTGCGTTCCTTGCTGTTGCGCTGGACAGCGCAACGAAGCGCTTGTCCGTCAGGCTTCGATTCAGCCTGCCTGTAAATTATTCAGACGCGCAATCGCTGACTCCATCACTCGCTGAGTTTGGCGCCGGGTGCATGGCTCTGCCAACCGATATGATCGAGGACCGCGAGCATGCGCACTGAGAGAGGTACCACCGGGCTAGCGAAGGCCCGCCATTCCGGGTCGCTTTCGCCACGGAACCGCCCCAACAGTGCGGTGGGATCACGCAGTTGAGGCAGGTATGGCGCGAGACCCCTGCCGCATTTGCGCATCCTCTCCAGGACTTGTTGGCTGTCACTGCCACGCAGCGATTGCCGATACGCCTCGGCGGGGAATGCTGCCGTGGCCGTCTGGCCGAGTCGTATCGGCAATAGCCAACGGAGGAATCTCCCGGTTGAGTCACTCTTTCCTGCAAGAAGGTCCGGCAAGGCCCGGACACGATCGTGGGTAGGGGCCAACTCGATCAGCGTGTCCATCCAGTCGTCCCACGGGGCGTCTTCGCTACCGGCATGTGAAGCCGCTATGGCAATCGCCGTCTCCCGATCTCCACCGAGCCATGCTGCGACCCGGCAGGCCCGCGCACCCCACTGGTCGAAGCGGGCCATCGCCGGGGCCTCGGTGAGGAGCACCTGCGCGAGGCGTTCGTGCTGAGCGTACTTCGGCACGGGGATCGCGGTGCGCAAGAGGTCGAGCGACTCGACCAAAACCTCGAGCTCGGCGGCGATCGGTCGCTGCACCATGGCGGACACGGCTTCGTCACTCATCGCCGCGTGGGGAAAGTACCGAGCGAACAGAGCGCGCTGCCCGAGAGGGCGCTTGGTCCACCTCGGATCGTGGACGCCATCGATATGGGCAAGTACCGGGCACAGGAAGTAGTCGGCGTAGGCGGACGGGCGAGCGACGATGCTTTGCCGATGGGTTCTATCATCACGGTGCCATGATGTCTCGACGAGAACCTCGAGGGGCGACGGTGAAGCTCGCCAAAGCAGCGACACGCGACCAGCCGTTTCGACCGCCCAAGGGGGATGCGCCACACGAGGCGTTGCCGCTACAGCGGCTTGCAGCAGCGCGAACTGATTCGCAGGCACGAGGTCCATCGACAGGGCGATGAGCGGGGCCACCGAGATGTCCTCAAAGCGATCGGAACCGGGCGGTGGCCACATCGTGATCGCGAGCGCAGCTTCTGGCGAGGGCACCGAGACCGCTGCTAGCGCAGGAGTGGCGACCGAAGCTAGGTACCCGCGCACTCGGTCCGGGGGCGCATCGAGTAGCAGCCACGCGGACAGCTTCATCGCCTTCGGAGCGAGTCGCAGTGAGCCATCGATCAATCGTTGCGCATCGCGCTCCGACAGGTGACCAGCATAGATGTCCGGGCGCTCGAGGATCAGGAACGGAATCAGTTCGCGTGCAGGGTTCTGAGCAAAATCCACGGCGAGGATGTGATCGACGGCGGCAGCCAGGACTGCCGGCCGCACAGCTACCGAGGGGACCTGCATGGCCAGGTCCCGACGTTGCTGCAGCGTGAGTGTCCGTGGATCGGAGGCGATCGCCGTCAGCAGATTCTTGTCCACAACGCCCGCTTCTGGCGCAGGTGGCTTCCAAGCGTCGAGCCGCCGCATCGCTGTGCCGCGGACGCGCCCCTGACTGCGCAGTTCATTGAGAGCGGTGGTGAGCGCGGAATCTGGCACCTTCGGCTCAGGCGTGGCGAGTATTGCGTACTCGACCATGCTCGAATCCGTTGCCAATGGGAGATCGATGCCCTTGGGCGCTTCGTCCACCAGCGGAGCGGATGCCATGCGTTGGTAGACGCGCACCAGGATGCGCTGGCCCGCCGCATCGGCTACGTCGCTGGTTCGCAAGAGACGAGGAAGAACCGCGAGCGCGGCCGGAGGGAGATCCTCACGCTCGACGAGGATCGCGAGCCGAGGCAATGCATCGCGCATGAAGTCATCTGCGTTACCTGCGTCGCGCTGGCTTCGGGCGGCATCGACGAGATCGACCCACTGCTCGAATGCCGTGGCACCCGAGAGCGGGGGGTAGTGACCAGCCGCCACTTGCGCTAGATCTGGTGGAGCCTCGGCCCCGCACCATGCGACCAGAAGAGCGAGCAGCATGAGCGTACGGATCATGGTGCGTCTTTATAATAAACCGCGTAGGTGCCGTTGGGAATAGCGCCCTGGTAGCCACATGGCCAGCCGCCATCGCGCAGGAGCGCCCAGATGCCCAGGAAGAACGCGTCTGAACTTCTGCCGAGAACCAAGTCACACGCGATTCCACTTACAAATGTAACCAAGGGATCGGCGACTGCTGGCTCCCGGAGCCAGTCGCCGGCCCAATTAGAAAGCGCGAACTTTTTTATCCTGCCGATTGCGTTAGTGACGACTATTTCGTCTTTCGAATCCATGCTCTCTGATAATGCTTGGCCAGAATCAGTCCATGCGCGGGCTAGGAGCCCGCAGTAGGCCGCATTTCTATAGGATGATGCAATCCGCTTTAATCCAGATCGGCGGTGGGGCGGGAGCGCCAAGCCTTCTGAAGCACGGAAGAATATATGCTGCGTAGCGAAGTACGACTCCATTGCATTCAATCGAGAGAGATCCGGGACGGTCATTTCAGCCACTCAATCCACTCGCGCTCGACGTCCTCTATGGTTATGCCGCGGACGGGATCAGGATCGATCGGGATGCCCTTACGCAGACCAAGACGGATGCGGTCCATCAAGTCTTGCACCGATTTGACGCTTTTACCGATCGCACTCGGGTCGAACGCGTCCTTTATGGCGAGAACCTTTCCGTTGATGACGTCCCGGTAGTTGGCATGTCCTCCATTGTGCGTGCTGCGGGTCGTTCGACCGAGCAACTTCGAGTTTTCGTGCGGCAAGGGCATGGCGTTGAACGGTGCGTGAGTGTTGAATCCGCCGATGCGCTTGAAGAACGCCTGGTGCCTAATGGCCACTTCGACCGGTATGCAATGGTGCAAATCGATCTCTTTGGCATAAGCCGCGACATGGGGGTTGTTGGCGAAGTAACGATCGCGGATCAGGTGCCGGTTCTCGGCGCCTTCCACGACGCCTGGGAAGCCCAGGCGCTTGCTGGTCCGGTATTCGTGCCACATCGCTTCGAGGTCGACGCGCCGCAGGGTGCTCGGCAGCGCGCCCTTCCGCATCAGGGCGCGAGCGCTCAGCAGGAACTCCTTCAGATTGCGGCAGTAATTGTGCGTCCAGATCGCCGCCGACGAGCCATCGGGGAGGACGAAATAGGTGTGCGAACCGTCGATCTGGAGGTTGTAGACGTCAATGGGTTCCGGCAGGGAGATCGAAGCGCATGCCACGACGCATGACGTGCCGTGTTCTCCGATCAGATGGTCGCCGCTCTTCACATCCCGCGCCGGGGTCCAGCCCGGTCCAGCCACCCAGAAAGGGTGGTCATCCGTGGTCGTGATGATCGCATCCTCTCCGCCACCGGGAACGGCCAGGGTCAGCCGGCGCACGCGGTCGACGCGGTGGACGAGCACTTCGGTAACGCGGCCGGCGGATTCCGCCCCCCCCCGGCTGATTGAGCCGTCGGGTAAGCACGAGATCCCCGATCTTCATGTCGGCAATCGGCCTACGCGCGCCGTCCGCGAGCAGCACCGGCGTATGGCCCGCGAAGCAGGCGGTCGCACGGAGCTTCTCGAGCCGGCGGAGCGCCTCGACCGGGCCGAGATCGGATATCAGACCATCGATGAAATCCTGGGTGTCGCGAATGCCCTGCACCAGTTCGCGCGCGTTGCGCGGCAGGTTGCGCAGCGACGCGACGGAGGTGAGGGTGCGCTTGAGCGTCTCCCCCAGGGGCCGGAACATGCCGGCACGCGCGCGCGTGGCGCCCTTCACCACCCCGACATGCGGAGCGAGAGCGACGCAGTCCGCGTGGAAGCGCCAGATCTCGGGGCCCGCGATGGTGGCCTTCAACAGTGAACGGATGGTTCCGGCCGCGATCGACACCATGCCGTCTAGGCGCCGCGGTCCGATGTCGCCACCGGGCACTCGCGGCGGGGCTGTCCGGGCCGCCTGGGTGGCCAAAGCCTCTCCGCTGTCCGCCAGTGCATCGATGGCGCTGTCGAGTTTGGATCCGCTCGCTACGCGCGCGACATTGCCGCGCAGCGCCTTGGCGAGCGAGGAGCCCGAGGGCAGGACGGATCCCATCACCTTGCCCGCTTGCTTCAGGATGAGGCCGCCTGGCACGACATTCATCGCCGTGCCGATCGCGTAATAACCCATCTCGGTGCGGGATATGCGCTGGCCGGTCTCGTAGTCGAGGCCTCCAGAGAGTCCGATGGACAGCTTGAGCGCGTCGCCCATGCCCCACATCGCGTCGCCGACCATGAAAGCCGCCATCCCAACCTTATTTTCTGAGCCGAACTGCTGCCAGAACTGGGCGAAGGAGCGGTTGTTCAGCGCCAGCAGCAGGCGATAAATCTCGTCCTGAGCAACGACGATCGCCTTCATGCGGTCATTCTCGGCGATGAGCCGGAAGCTGAACGTTTCGCCCTCGTATTGGATGGTGTAGACCCCAGCGCCGGCACCGTTCATGGCCAGTTCGACCGTGCGATTGCCGGTCATCATGTTCCACAGTGAGGGCTCGAAACGGATCTCCACGAACCGATCGTCGTTGAAGGCGACCTCGAACTCGGCGTCCCACAGCTCGGCGAAGACATCCGTTTGGTTCATCAATTGACCGGATGAATCAACGAATACCGCGCGCAATGGCCAACGACCGCCAGCCCCAGGTTCCATCGCCTTCAGCAGGCTCTCGCAATAGTCCGTGCGCTCGGAGATCATGTGATTGACCACTTCCTCCGTGAGCGGGTGACCGAGATTCCAGTCAGGAGAGATGCTCGTCTGGAAGAGCGCTGATATCCCTGCGACGCCGAAGAAGTTGGCGAGAACGTCCCGGATCTGGGAATCCGAGGGAATGGTGACGATGCTGCCCTGGATCCGGTCGCCGCTCATCGGCAGGCGCAATCCTTGGCTGAACGGAGGCGTCGGGGCCGATGGATCCTCGGCGTCGATGGTGATGCTGTAGAACCGCTTGAAACGGGCGGCGGCCGCGAACTCGAGCATGCGCTTGGCCTGCACTTCCAGGGCAAGGCGTTCCCGATAGAGCGGATCCGTTTCTCCACGGTCGACAAATCCATCGGGAAGGTAGCGGAGCGCGTAGCGGCGCCAGATCTCCGCGGGCGGGCAGACGTCGTCGAGGCGTTTAGCCACGTCGGCGCGGGCACCAAGCCCGTCAGTGAGCAGGCTTACGAGCGTCCGCTCGCTCAGCTCGGAGTCGTACCCCTGACCGCCCGCGCCAAACGGGAACGCGGCTCCCGGCCTGGTGAATGGCTGGAAGAGATCGCTGCCGCTCGACCCATGGGGGAGGATCTGACCGGCCACGTACAGGCCCTGCTCATAGATCGCATCCTGGCGCCCAATGTTGGGCGTCCAGTCGAGCGTATTGGATGCCTGGGCGTTCAGCGGGCTTCGTGAGAGCGGCATGGCGCCGTTGCCCGCGTAGGGTGAAGGCACCTCGACGAGGTCGTCGTCGCCGCTCGCGTCGCGCGCGGTGGTGGTGTTCTGCTTCGCGGTGTCGAGTTGCAGCATCGATGGCTCGTTGATCAGCGGCAGCTCGACTGGTATGGGGATCTTAACACGCCAGCAATACCTCAATTCGAGTTCGCCGTCGTCATCTGCAGCCACTGCGGCGAGAACCACGCGCGCTCCTCCCGCTTCCAGAACCGCCGTGGGAGCAGTCGTAAATGTCGGAGGAGCGTCATCATCACCGATGGTGAATACGTGCTGCGCAGGCGCGTCCACGGTCGCCTGACCGCTCGCGAGAGTGAGCACGACCGATTCGCTCGCCGCTTCGTCGATCCAGTCGTCGACGGGAGAGACGGTGATCGAGGCCGAAGTTTCTCCTTTCAGGAATAGTCAACGCTCGCGTGGATAGAGAATAATCCCCGGCAATCGCCGTGCTGCTCCCGGCTACGTCGATGGCGATAACGACATCACGACCGCTGGCGGGCTTGATCCTCATTCCGACGGACGTCGCCCCTGCACCCTCGACAGCTCCGCCATTCGCCGACGTGAAGGACAGCTTCGGCGGAAAGTCATCGTCCCTGATCGTATAGACGCATGTCGCGTGGTCCCCAAGAGCAGCGTTTACCGGGATTCCAAGCCGGACCTCCACGGTTTCATCGGCTTCATCGAGCAAGTCGTTCACAATGGTCAGAGCGATAGCGCCCGAAATACCGGAGTCGATGCGCAGGATGCCCGCAACGAGCAAGTGGTCAGCCCCTCCACCTTTTGCCGTGCCATGGACCGCATAAGGCACAGAGACAGGTTGTTGCGAGGGTGCGTTCAGCTTTACTGCCAGTGATGCTTGGGTGGAAGATTCCGTCCCAGAAACCGCTGCCGTCTCAAACGAAATCTTGGTGTCGTCGTTCAGTATGGAGTAGGTGTGCTGGGACTGGGGGCCCAGGGACGCATTCGCTGGAGAGATGAGGGCAACAATGACAGTTTCATCAGCTTCCGCGACGGAGTCGTCTACTATGCCCAACTGGATTGCAGCGGAGACCTGTCCAGCAGCAATCGTGAGCGAGCTGCCGGCAAGGGCAAAGTCGGCGCCTGCCGTCGCGGTTCCCCCGGTCCGAGCGTAACCGACGGTAACGCCGAACTCGGAAGTCGCGGAGAGCGTCAGGCCGATGAACGCCGGGGAGAGCGCCTCGGCAGCCTGCGAAGTGGCAATGGCGAAATCGAGGCGAGGCGGCGCGTCATCGTCCTGGATGGTGTACGTGTGGGCGGTGATCGCACCGAGCGTGGCATTGGTCGGAGTACCCATCGTGACGACGACTGTCTGGTTGGGCTCATCGGATTGATCGCCAACTATCGCAACAGGGATGGTCGCTGACGAGGTTCCGGGAGGAATAACGAAATTTTCAGAAGCGAGGTCATGGTCCGCTCCTCCAGCGCTGGCAGTCCCGCCAACGGTCAGCGGGATGGTAACGGGGAGTCCCGAGGCGGCGCTCAACAGCACGGCGATGCCGGGCGACGACGCTTCCAGTGCGCTGGATGTCGAAGAACCGAACGCGACTGTCGGCGTGGCATCGTTATCGGTGATGGTGTAGGTATATGTGGCGCGCGATCCTAGTGTCGCCTTGCCGGGCGACGAGAGCGTGACAATGACGGCTTCATTCGATTCGTCCAGGGCGTCATTGACGATCGTCAAGGAGAGAGCCTTGCTCGTCTGGCCAGCGGCGAACGTGACGGATCCGCCTGCCAGCGTGTAGTCGATGCCGCCGCCAACAGCGGAACCGCTCAGCGTATAATCCACGCTCACATCGCGGCCAGCGGCCGCGCTGAGGAGGATGGTAAGGGCAGCCGAAGTCGTGGCTTCGGGCGCAGTCGCGCCATCGACGGAGAACTGCACTGAGGGCAAGGGGTCATTGTCCGTGATGGAGTATCCGGCCGTTGGGGATTGACCGAGCGTCGCATTTGTCGGGGTACCAAGGGCTACAAATACCAACTCTTCATTCTCAGAGAGCGCATCGTTCACGATTCCCATCGAGGCCGTTTTTGACGTCTGCCCAATGGCGAAGGAGAAGCTTCCGTTCGCGAGAGTGTAATCTACTCCGCCCCCAATGGCGGTAGATCCTGTACCGCTAACGGTATATGGAGCTGAAATGGCGTACTCGGAATCCTGCGATAACACCGCAGTAAATATTACCGGCGCCGCATTCTCCAGTCCAGAAAGCGGGCTGACTGAGATGGACATTACCGGAGGCGCATCGTCATCCTGGATCGTGAATGTCTGACTCGATGGCGTGCCCATAGTTGCGAATGTAGGCGCTCCTAAAGTGACAATGACCGTTTGGCTAGGTTCATCCTTCGAATCATTGACGACCACCAGGTTGATGTACCCCTCGTGCCGCCCTGGGAGGAACGTCAGAGTGCCGTTGGCCAAAGTATAGTCCTGGCCACCACCGGATGCCGTTCCGCCCACCGTATACGGGACCGCGACGGACCGCAGCGATGGGATACTCAGAACGACAGGAATGAGGACGCTGGCGCTCTGCGTTTCGGTCGCCGTCATGATACCTGCAGGGCATCTCACGCTAGGTGGCGGATCGTTGTCCGTGATGGTGAGGATGTGGTCGATGGGCGTGCCCAACGTCACGTTTTCGAGTGGTTCACCGAGTCGATAAGTGAAGACACGATTGGCCTCGTCGAAAGGATTATCGCTGCTCGCATCGAGGGTGCGGACAATATTTTTTGTCGTTTCTCCTGGGAGGAAAGTAAGGATCCCGCCGCCCCAGCCGACTGAGACTGCGCGCCCTGAAGCGGCACTCAAGACGACAGGGATGGATTTGGGCCCCGGAGTTTCCGGAGAGCTACTCGATGCTGCCGAAAACCGCACGGTTGGCGTGGCATCATTGTCGACAATAGTGTACACCCCGCCGGCTGCCGACAGCGTTGCTCCGACAGGACTATCCAAGGTGACTTCAATTGTTTCATCGTTTTCATCTCGATTGTCATTCAC
>JACDEC010000027.1 GCA_013816645.1 Planctomycetota bacterium | reverse complement strand
GCTCGGCGCTCGAGGCCTTCCGCGAGCGCCGCGGCGACTGCACCGAGCACGCCAATCTGCTCTGCGCCGCGCTGCGCATCGCCGGCATCCAGGCGCGCACCGAGGTCGGCGTGGTCTTCGCCGCCGAGTTCCGCGGCTGGGTCGGCCATGCCTGGAACAGCGCCTGGTTCGACGGCGCTTGGCACCATCTCGACAGCGCCTATCCCGGCATCGAACGCAGCTGCTACCTGCGGCTGGGCTCGAACAGCGGCGGCGCCGGGACCGCGGCAGCCTTGGCCGGCGCGATGGCCGCGTTCGCCGGAAAGACCGTCGAAACCGTGGGCGAATAGGCCGACCTCGGCCCGGAGCCTCACTTGTCGCCGCTGCGCTCCTTGCGACTGGTCAGCAGCTTCTGCAGCCACCCCGTGCCCTTCTTCTTCTCCGTCGATTGCGGATCGCTGGCGGCCTTGCCGACGGCGTAGATGCGCGTGGATTCGGCGCGCCGCGAGCTCGATGACCCGCCCATGTCGATCCCGCGCGCACGCATGATGACCTCAATCGCGGCGAAGAATTCCATCGGATCCTGGTAGCGATCCTCGGCCTTCTTGGCGATCGCCTTCATCACCACCGCCGCGACATCGGCGGTCACCGCCGGGTTGCGCTGGCGCAGGTCCGGCGGCTCCTCGTGGAGCACGCTGGCGACGACATCGTAGGCCGAGCCGCCGCTGAACGGGGGCTGGCCGCACAACGCGGCGTACATGGTCACGCCCAACGAATAGATGTCGCTGCGGATGTCGACCGCCTGACCGCGCGCCTGTTCCGGCGACATGTAGCTGGGAGTTCCACCTTGGCCGGCTCCCGGTTTGCTGAGACCGTCGTCGGCTTCGACCGAACGCGCCAAGCCGAGGTCGGCGAGCCGCGGCGTCGCATCCGCGTCGAGCAGGATGTTGGCCGGTTTGATGTCGCGATGGACCATGCCGTTGGCGTTGATCGCATTGAGCCCGAACAGGCATTGGGCGATGATCGGGAGCACCTTGTCCTCGCTGAGCCGGCCCTGCTCGTGGATCAGCGTCGCCAGGTCGCCGCCCTGCACGTAGCGCAGCACGATGTAGAGCAGGCCGTCCTGCATGCTGGCGTCGTAGACCGTGACCACGTTGGGGTGGTCGATGATCGCGGCGCTGCGCGCTTCGCGCAGGAAGCGCGCGACGAACTGCTGATTGCTGGCGAACTCGGCCTTCAGCACCTTGATGGCGACCGGGCGGTTGAGCGTGGCATGGTGGGCCTTGTAGACCACGCCCATGCCGCCTTCGCCGAGCTTGCCGAGGATGCGGTAGTTGCCGATCTGGGCCGGCATGGCGCCATCACCCTCGACGTCGACGCTCAGCGCATCCCAGGCACCGGTGGCGCTGTCGTCGCCGGGAACTTTGGCGGGCGTGAGGGCGGGCGTGAGGGCGGGCGCGGACGCGACCCGCGATGGCGGGGTCAAATAGTCGGACGGCGCCGCCACCGTGCGGTCCAGGTGCACGCTGGACGGGCTGCGCCCGCTGCTGTGCGATCCCCGGCCGACCAGGCCCTCGCCTTGGACGAACACGCCCAGCCAGCGTTCGCCGACCAGGAACCATTGGGTGATCCAGCCCGCGCCGCGCACATCGGGGGCGCCGCGGCCGGTGCGCGGGATGCCGAGTCGGATGATCACCTCTTCGCCGAGCAGCGCATGCACCACGCGCCCGGCGATGATGTTGGTCAACTCGCCGAGGGCGTCGCGCAGTTCGCTGTCGCTGCTGCCGGCGCCGGCGCCCTTGGCGATGGCCAGGGCCAGTTCAGGAGCGATGGCCAAAGCCAGGGTTCCCGGACAGGGCTCGTCGATCTTGACCCAGGCCCAGGTCGGCTGGGACTTGCCGTCGCTCTCGGTCAATCGCGCCTGGGTCGAGCCGCGGTCGCCGGGAACCGCGTCGAGCAGGGCCATCGCCTCGAGCGCCTGGCGGACGACGGCGACCAGGGCGCGCTGCACGGGATCCGCGGACGACATGGTGCTAGCTCAGCAACGGAGCCAGGACCTTGGCGAAGGTGGTCGGCGAGACCGGCTTGGTGACGTAGGCGGCGACGCGATGGGCTTCGAGATCCTTCTTGAGGGCTTCGCTGACCGTGCTGGTCATGACGATCCGGATCAGCTTATCGAGCGTGCCGATCTCGGTGATGGCGCGCAGCAGCTCGACGCCGTCCATGACCGGCATGTTGAGGTCGGTGACCAGCACGTCGACGCTGCCCGCCTCGAGCAGTTCGAGCGCCTTGGCGCCGTTCTCGGCCTCGAGGAACTCGCTGCCCGCCAGGCCCGCGAACTCGAGGCAGCGGCGCACCAGTTTGCGTCCAACGCCAGAATCGTCGACGATCAGCACCGTGCGAGTCATGACCTCTCCCTTGGACAGCTGTTCTGCAACATTCCGATTCCGAGTCGGATTCCGCCCACTGCACTCGACGTGGACCCGCAGGATAGCCAGGAAACGCCTATCAGGCAATCGCGCGATACACGCATCAGCGCATTCCCTGGAACAGTGTCTGCACCGCGTCGGCGATGCATGGCAGGGGTAGTTCCCGCTCGGCCCCACCACATGCCACCGCAGCCTTGGGCATCCCATGGACCACGCAGGTGGCTTCGTCTTGGGCGATGGTATGCGCACCCGCGCTGCGCATCGCCAGCAGCCCCGCGGCGCCGTCGTGGCCCATGCCAGTGAGCAATACGCCAACCGCTGAACGGCCCGCGGCTGCGGCGACACTGCGGAACAGCACGTCGACGGCCGGGCGCTGGAAATGCTCCGCTGGTCCATCGTCGAGGAGCAAGCGGAGCCGATCGCCATTGCGCACCACCAAAAGGTGCCGGCCGCCAGGCGCGACGTAGGCGTAGCCGGGACGCAGGTCCTCTCCGCCGCTGGCCTCGGCGACGCGTAGCGCGCAGATTTCGTTCAGGCGCCTGGCGAAGGATGCGGTGAACATCGGCGGGAGATGCTGGACGATCACGGTTGCCGGACTGTCGGCAGGCATGCGCTCGAGCAGCGCACGGATAGCCTCGGTTCCTCCGGTGGACGCGCCGATGGCCAGCACCTGGCTGGCGGCGAATCCGCTGCGCCTACTGGCCGAGAGTGGAACTGGCGGTGGCTTCACGCGCACACCCGAGGGCGGAGTCGCCGGTCCGGCGGGGACCTTGATCACCCGAGGGCGGGCGGCGGCGGCGGCGCGAACGCTGCGCAGCAGTTCCTCCCCGAGATCCTGGACGCTGTGCGCCGAGGCCGGTTTGCAGAGCACCTCGACTGCCCCGAGTTCCAATGCGCGCACGGCCTGCTCCGAGCCGCGCACCGTGAGGCTCGAGAGGACCACCACCGGGATCGGCAGGTGCTCCATCAGGCGAGCGAGGAAGGTCAGGCCGTCCATGCGCGGCATCTCGATGTCGAGCGTGATCACGTCGGGGCGCAATTCGACGATCCGCTCGCGCGCGACGTACGGATCGGGGGCGGTGCCCACCACCTCGATGTCGTCGGCACGCGACAGCGTCTCGCTGAGCAGCCGACGCACGGTCGGACTGTCATCGACGATCAGCACACGGATCATCGGCCCCCGGCGATCGGCTGGGCTGCGACGGCTTCACCCACCACCACCAGGGCCAGCATCCCCTCCTCGGTGCGCAGCGCCGCGCTGCAGCGGTTCGCTCCCTCGGGGAACGACGCCCGACGCGGCGCACCGATGCGGAATTCGGCGTCGCCGCCGTAGACCAAGGGCAGCACGTTGCCAGCGACCACGTTGACCAGTTCCTGGGCCGCCTCGCAGGCGGTCTCCTCGGCGATCGGGCTTCGTTCCGGGCAACCCAGCATGTTGATCGCCAATTGGCGGGCCAGCCCTGGGCCCATACCGAGATAGATGACGCCGCGGCAAGCACCACTGAAGTCCACCGCGACCACCAGTTCCATGGTCGAGGCGGCCGGCGTCGGACCGGACTCGATCGGGGTGAGGTAACCGAGTTGCTCCGCGCAGTCGCTGAGCACGCCGAGTGGATCACGTTGCATGGCCATGTCCTTTCAGCCGCTGGCCATCGCCGCGCGGCCGACCGCTGCGGTGAGGTCTTCGGGACGGAACGGTTTGTGGACGAACTCGGCGCCCATCAGGCGCAGCCGGCGGATGCGGCCCTCGTTCGACTCGGACGATGCGACCACCACCGCGATCGATTTGAGCTCGGCGTCGGTGCGCACGATGGCGAGGAACTCCTCGCCATCCATCACCGGCATGTTGATGTCGAGCAACACCAGGTCGATGTCATTGGCGCGCAGCACTTCGAGCGCTTCGACGCCGTTCGCGGCTTCGCGCACCACTCCGACCTCGATGCCCGAGATCGACAAGGTGCGGGCGATCATCTGGCGCATGACCCGGCTGTCGTCGACGATGAGGATATTGTAGGGCATGTGGTTTCCTGCTGTCTCTTAGATCTGGTACTGACGACCCTGCGCCGACATCACGGTCTGGCCGGTGGCCAGGTCGAGCTTCATGGTGCGCGGCTGGTCGCCGCCGACATCCTCGCCAGCCACCAGCAAGCCGGACTGCCAGAGCCATTTGCGCACTGCGGTGAGGTTGCGTTTGCCAATGGCGAAGTAGTCGCTCCCGCCCGGTCCGGGCGCGGCCCCGCCAGCGATGGCGATGCGCAGGCGACTCGCCAGCGCACCGCAGCGCTCGGCGGTGACGATCAGCAACGGCAGGCCGAGATCGACGTAGCGGCCGGGACTGGCTTGCGCTTCGACAGGATCGGACGCATCGCGGCTGTTCGCCATCTGCAGATGGACCATGCCCCCGACCCGCGCGATCGGGTCGTGGACGGTGACGCCGATGCAGCTGCCCAGGGCGTAGGTGACCAGCAGCCCGCGACCGGTGCGTACCACCTCCAGCCCGCCCAGTCCGATGATCAGGGTGCCGCAGTCGGCAGATTCGTTGGTATGCGGAATATTGGCCATGGCTTCAGGGCGCCAGGTGGATCGAGGGACCGGCCTGCCGGAGGCGGATGCCGATATTGGCAAGACTCTCCGCGTGTCCGACATACAGCGATCCCCCGGGACGCAGCAGCTTGAGCAGCCGATCGACCAGCCGAGCCTGGGTAGCCTGATCGAAGTAGATCATGACATTGCGGCAGAAAATCGCGTCGAACGGCCCGCGCATCGACCACTCGCCGATCAGATTGAGTCGGGCGAACTGCACCAAGCGACGCACCTCGTCGCGCACCACCCAGCGGCGCTGCGCCGCGCTGCCTTCGCTGCGCAGGGCCAGCGTACGATCGCTGGGATCGAGATCGGCGACCCGCTCCTCGCTGTAGATCCCGGCACGGGCCTTGGCCAAGGCCTGGGTCGAGATGTCGGTGGCGAGCACCGCGGCATCGAGCACCGGGAGCTGGCCCATGACCTTGTGGATGCACAACGCGATCGAATAGGGCTCCTCGCCAGTGGCGGCCGCCGCGCACCAGATGCGCAACTTGGGCGGTTGCCCACGAGCGGCCGCCATCGACAGCACCTCGGGCAACAGCCGCTTCTGCAGGTCGGTGAAGTGGGCGGATTCACGCCACCACGCCGTGTGGTTGGTGGTCATCAGGTCGATCAGCGCGACCTGCTCCTGCCGATCCTTGCGTACCAGCCGCGCATAGGCCGCGAGCTCCAGCCCGAGCTGGCGCAGGCGCTTGCCCAAGCGGGCGACCACCATCGGCCGCTTGGCGTCGACCAGTTCGATGCCGACCAGTTCGTGCACCAAGCGCATGATGTCCCCGAGCGGATCGCCGGAGACCGGGGCAATGGATGGACGTGAACGTGAAGACATGGGATGGAGCTGTTGCTGTGATCAGAAGCGTCGGGTGACGTCGAGGTCATCCTCGGCGAAGGGGATGCGGCGGCGCGCTTCCGCGGCGATCGCCGCGGGCTGCTCATCGGCCTTGAGCGGCGCGACTGGCGGAGGGGCGATCGCAGTGCGCGCCCCGGAGGCTGCGATGGACGCCGCCAAGCGGCCGACCGCCGATTGTGCATCGACCTGTGCCGGCGGACGCTTCGCCCGTGAGGACTGGCCGTGCGAGAAGGCTGAGGCGGACGGCGCCGGGGGCGCAGGCTGGGCGTGGACGTCGCCGGTGCGTCCGGTGGTCACCGCCTCGACCGCCGCGATCTGCTGATTGAGGGCCACGCTCTGCGCCGAGAGCTCCTCTCCGATCGCCGCCCCCTCCTCGGCTCCCGCGGCATTGTCCTGGGTGATGCGATCCATGTCGCGCACCGCCTTGGTGATCTGCTCGATGCCCTGCGACACCTCCTTGGCCGAGGTGGCGATCTGACCCATGAGGTCGTTGACCCTGCGGTTCGATTGGGCGAGGCTGACGACGATCTGACTGACGTTGCGCGACAAGGTCACCCCGGCGACGGCGCTCTTGACCGAGGTCTCGATCAGATCGGCCGTATCGCGCGCTGCGCTGGCGGCGCGCTGCGCCAGGTTGCGCACTTCCTCGGCGACCACGGCGAAGCCCTTGCCCGCATCGCCGGCGCGCGCTGCCTCGACCGCCGCGTTGAGCGCCAGGAGGTTGGTCTGGAAGGCGATCTCGTCGATGGTCTTGATAATGCGCGCGGTCTTGTCCGCGTTGTCCTTGATCCCCGCGATCGCCGCAGCGAGTTCCTCCATGGCCCGTGCGCCCTGCTCGCTGGTGGCGCGGGCCTCTCTGGCGATCCCGTTCACCGTTTCCGTCGACTGCGCGGCCTGATGGACCATCGATGCCATCTCCTCGAGCCCGGCCGAGGTCTCTTCGAGGGCCGCCGCCGAGCGACTGGTGCCGTCGGCGAGATGCTGGGCACTGCCAGCCACCTGGGACGAGGCGGCAGCAGTCTTCCCGGCGCAGGCCTTGAGATCCTGGATGATGCGGTCGATCGGGCGGGTCAACCTGCTGCCGATCAGCAACGAGATCACCAATCCAGCGAGACATCCTCCCGCGGCGACCATCAGGAACACGGCGAGGGATTCGTCGGATTGCTCGGCCACGCGCTCGGCCATGGCCTGCCCGATCTCGCGGTACCGGTTCGAGAATTCCTGCTGCAGCGCGGCGAGATGCTCAGCGATCGGCTGGGGTCTGGCGATTCCGGCGTTGCCGCCCAGCGACGTTCCGGCTTCATCGACCAGGAGCGCGCGGATGCGGGCGATGTCCGACTCATGCTGGAACTGGAGCGTCTGCGCCGACTCCTTGAACTGGCTGCCGATGGCGGCGCGCGCCTTGGCTTGTCCGAGCCAGAACAACAGGCAGAGCGCGGCGGACAGCGACACCGACACCAGCATGACCGCCGCGGTCAGGCGACCCCGGAGCCCGAATCGGGAACTCGGCGCGGATCGATTCACTGTGCGAATCCGCTGCTGCGCGCATCGACCGCGCCGGTCATGGGGTCGAGCCCTTGGCGATCTCGGCCGGGATGTTGGCCAGGGCCAGGACCCGCGCGATATCGAGCAGGATCAGGATGCGTCCCTGGCTCTTGCCCAAGGCCTTGACGAAACCGGCATTGACCTCGAGGCCGTAGGTCGGCGGCGGCTCGGTATGGGCATCGTCGAAGCTCGCGACCTCGCGCACCAGATCGACCGCCAATCCCGTGGGCTGACCATCCGCCTCGACGATGATGATCACGTTCAATGGATTCGCCGCGATCGGCGGCAGCCCGAAGCGCTGGCGCATCGAGAGCACCGGGATGACCTTGCCGCGCAGGTTGATGACGCCCAGCACCGCGCTCGGGCTGCCCGGCACCGGCGTCATCGGCAGCATGCCGATGATCTCGCGGACCTTGAGGATCTCGACTCCGTACTCCTCGCTCCCGACCTGGAAGGTGAGGTAGGTGCCGGAGCCGGAGCCATCCTTGGCCGTCGGCGTGGCGGATGCGGCGCTGTTCATGCGATGTTCCCGGCAGCTTCGAGGAGACGATTGGGATCCAGGATCAGTCCGACCCGGCCATCAGCCAGGATCGCGGATCCAGCGAGTCCCGGATGGTGCGGCAGATGTTCGGCGAGCGGCTTGATCACCACCTGCTGTTGACCGACGATGTCATCGACCTGCAGGGCGAAGCGGCCCTGGAAGTGCTCGACCACCACCAGGATGCCGGTCTCGCCGGGCGGAGCATCCGTGAGGTCGAAGAGCGTGGCGAGGCGCACCACCGGCAGCATCTGGCCGCGGCTCTCCACCATCCGGCCGGTCCCGAGGATGGTCTTGATCTCGCCGGATTCCAGGCGGCTGGCCTCGATCACCGAGGCGATCGGCACCAGGAAGCGTTCGCTACCGACGCGCAGCAGCATGACGTCGAGGATCGCGGTGGTCAGCGGTAGGCGCAGGGTGAAGGTGGTGCCTTGGCCGAGGACGCTGGCGATGTCGATCGAGCCCTTGAGGCTCTGCACGTTGCGCCGGACCACGTCCATGCCCACGCCGCGACCGCTGATATCGGTGACGGAATCGGCGGTCGAGAAGCCCGGGATGAAGATGAGGTGGTAGATCTCCTGCTGGCTGAGCGAACCCTCGGCGGCGATCAACCCGCGCTCGACGGCCCTGCGGCGCAATCTGACCGGATCCATGCCGCGTCCATCGTCGCTCATGACGATGATGACGTGGTCGCCTGATTGGGTGGCGCTGAGCTCGATGGTGCCGCGCGGAGTCTTGCCGGCGAGCGCGCGCTCGGATGCCGTCTCGAGACCGTGGTCGACGGCGTTGCGGATCATGTGCAGCAGTGGATCGGCGAGGCTCTCGGCGATGGTACGGTCGATCTCGGTGTCCTCGCCCGCCAACTTGAGGTCGACCGCCTTGTCGAGCTTGTGGGCGATGTCGTGGACCGCGCGCGACATCTTCTTGAAGGTGCTCTTGAGCGGCACCATGCGCAGGTTGAGCGCCAGCACCTGCAGCGAGCGCAAGGTCCGCGACTGGCGATTGACCGCCAATTGCAGCCGCGAGCCCGGCTGCAGGTCCGGGTCCTGGGCGACCATCGCCTGGGAGATCAGCAGTTCGCCGACCAGGTTGACCAGGTCCTCGAGCTTGGCGGTGGCGACGCGCGAAAAACCATCGGAGGCGTTCTTGATCAGCGCCTGCTGGACCGCGGCGGTCTCCACCGTCTCGCGCGGGATGCGGCCCTCGGCCACCAGCTTGTCGCCCAGGCGTTCGCCCGGCTTGAGCGAAGCCGCTGCCGCCTCGACCTCCTCCCGGGTCATCCCTTGGCTGACCAGCAGGTCGCCGATGCGCATCTGGCTATCACCGGGCGGGACGCGCCCAGGCTCACCATGGGCCGGACCGAGGCAGGCGCGGCTCGCCATGGCGCGCAACTCGTCGGCGGCAGCCAGCAATGCGCGGCGTTGCTCGTCGCTGAGCGCGGTGATCGTGCCCGACTTGTCGCTGAGGCTGTCCTCGATGGCGTGGGCGCGCTTTTCGATCAGCGGGAACCCGACGTAGGCAGAGATACCCTTGAGGGTGTGGAAGCAGCGCATCACCGCTCGGATCTGCTCGGGATTCGCGGGCGAAGACAGCAGGAGCTCCTCGACTCTTCCCATCAACTCGCGCGCCTCGGCCAGGAAATCGTCGAGCAATGCACGGTCGGGGGGAACCGTGATCACGGTGTCCACGGGAGCTGCGGGCATCGGTGACGTGGCGACCGCGGGCGCGACGTTCGTCCCCACCTCGACCAAGCGCTCGAGGTGCGCGGCATCGGCCTCGATCCCCGGCTGGTCCGCTCGACCGCATTCGATGCCTTCCACCACCTGGCCGAGGTGCGACACCATCTGCAGCAGGGCATCGATGCGTTGGTCGGTGACGGACAACTCCTGGGTGCGGATGCGATCGAGCAGGTGCTCGCAGGCGTGCGAAAGGTCCTGCAACCGGATCAGATCGAAGAAACCCGCGCAACCCTTGATCGAATGCAGGGCGCGGAAGCACGCCTGGACGGCTTCGACGTCGTCGGGCGACTTGCCCAGCGCCAACAAGCTCTCCTCGGCGTGCTCGAGGTGATCGCGCGCTTCGGCCAGGAACAATTTGAAGAGTTCGTCGTTATCGTTCATCGCTGACCAGACGGTAATGCCATACCAGGGCGCACGGCCAGAGTTCGCCATTCATCATCTGGAAGTGCCTCATGAACGAAGCGAAGTCAATGTAGCCATCCTGCGATGGCCTTAGCTATTAAAGGACTATGCTGCGCCTCTATACATGGATCGACACTCGCTGGTTTCCGCAGGGTCGGCCGGGGGTATTTGTCCATCGCCGCATTCCATGGTATGCTGCTGCCGATGATCTCCCGCGCCGACGGCCCAATGGTAACTCCAGTTGTAACTCCAGAGTCGACCTCGGCGACCGCTCGGGTGGCCATTGCTAATCTCTTCGTGCCCTTGCGACTCAAAGCCAGGGCCGCGGCATCGGCCAGCGGACGGCAGGTCCAGGTCGACAGCAATGGCGAGGAACTCGCCTGTTCGCGCGGGCTCGTGGATGCGCTCTACCCGCCGCTGCTGACGCTGGTCCGACACATCATCGAACGCCGGTTGGAGCAAGCACCCGAGCGTCAACGGGTGGGCAAGCCGGAGCACGGCACCATCGTGCTCGACGCGCGCCATGATGCAGGGCACCTCGGTTTCAGCATCGGCGACGATGGAGGAGGCCTGGGATCGGCGCGTTGCGCGCTCGCCGGTGTCGACAGCGCTGCGTTGCTGCGTTCGCTGTCCGCCGATCTCGCCGGCCATCCCCTGTCGGATGACCAGATCGCGGCCTGGAAAGCCCAGCGGCCCACCGTGCGAATCGAGGAACGCCTCGGTCGCGACACCACCTTCCACCTGTCGGTTCCCACCGCCGTTGTTTCGGTGGTGACCGCGGCCGGAGCGCCGCCAACCGCGGCGCGCGCGGTTCGCGTGCTGTTCGTGGACGATTCGCTTATGGTGCGCAAGGCCGCCGAGAAGTTCCTGCGCGCCCTCGGCGCCGAGGTCAGCATCGCGATCCATGGCGAGGATGGCTTGGCGCAGCTGGGCGCACGCAGCTTCGACCTGGTGCTCACCGACCTGGAGATGCCACGCATGACTGGCTATGAACTGATCGAACGGCTCCGGCAGATGCCGACCTGCGCCGCGGTGCCGGTCGTGGTGGTGACCAGCCGTTCGGGCGAGAACTACCGCGAGCAGGCGGTGATGCACGGCGCCAACGACTACATCACCAAACCCTTCAACCAGGAGACCTTCGCCCACCTGCTGCACAAGTGGGTCGGTGCCGGAAGCCTGGTGGCCTGATGAATCCCACGGTCCTGATCGTCGACGCCGACCGGGCGCGCTGCCAAGCCCTCGAGGGCGCGCTCGGCCGCGCCTTCAAGGTCGAGGTCGCGATGAACGTCGCGGGCGCGTTCGACATCCTCCAGCTCAGCATGGTCGACGCGATCGTCGCCGACGCCGAACTGCCCGACATGGACTGCCTGCAGTTCCGTCAGCGCCTCGATCAGGAGAGTCGCTTCCGCGACATCCCTTTCGTCCTGCTGATGGGCGCGTCGGGCATCCCCGGCAAGGTCACCGCCTACCAGATCGGCGTGGACGATTGCATCTCCAAGCCGACCGACCCCGCCGAACTCAAGGCCCGCCTCGACGCGTTGATCCGCAAACGCCGCCGGTTGCTGACCGCATTTCGCGAACGGCGCTACCAGCTCGCCGGCGACTTCTCCGGCCTGGCCTTTCCCGACGTGGTCTCGATTCTCGATCAGGGCAAGCATTCCGGGGTGCTCTCGGTTCTGACCACCCGCTACGCGGCGCGCATGGTCTTCCGCGCCGGCCGCATCATCCACGCGACCTGCGGCAACATCGAGGGCGAGGAAGCCTTCTTCCTGGTCATGGGCCAGAAGCAGGGGCAGTTCGAGTTCTCGCCGGGCGGCGAAGCGGCGGACGCTGGCGTGCGCACCATCGAAGCCAGTTGCGCAGGCCTGCTCATGGAAGCTGCGCGGCGTTTGGATAGCGACGGTGACCAGTTCGATTCCGGCGGAGTGCGCGCCGTGAGCGGCGCCTTCCAGACCCTGTTGCCCCCGGCACCGCCTCCCGCGCCGGAACTGGCCGAGGCCTTCGCCGAAGGGCTCGCCGATCCCTTCATGCTTGGCGAGCTTCGCTACCTCTCCGCCGACGAGCTCACCGAATGGACCTGCGATAACCACTGCGGTGACCGCCTGCACATCCTGTTGGTCGCCGAGCCCGCAGCAGGCGTCGCCTCGCTGCTCGCCCTGGCCACGCCGATGGCCGAGAGCGAAGTCCTGTCCGGCATGTCCGCGCACGCCAAGACCTTGGCCTGGTCGTTCAATGTGCGCAATCAGCGTCAGATCGACTGCGTGCTGATCGACGCCCGCGCTCCCATCGCATTGCTGCCATCGCTGCGCCGCCAACCCGCGCTGGTCATCCTCGCGCCTCCGCAGGGCGACGCCCTGGCCCTCGGCCCGCAAGGCAGCGCGGACTGCCAGCGCCTGCTCAGCAAACTGTCGCCGCAATCGGTGATCGGCCTCGGCAACGCCTCGCTCGGCACCCTGCTCGACGACCTGGTCGGGTCCAAGCGCTCCACCATCGCCCAACGCTGCACCCAGGGCGCGCTCGGCGACCCGGGCCTGGACATGCGCGATCTGCTGATCGAAGGCATCCGCTTGTGGGCCAGCTCGCAATCCGCGCTGCGCAGCGCGGCCAAAGCATAAACGGCTCTGGCCACTGCCACGGGTCGCCCATGGCTCATCAATCCATGCGGATGAGCCGACCCGTCAGCCGGAACACCGGATACAACGCCAGGATCGCCAATCCGGCGAGCGGGTGGAACGCGGTCGCCACCAGGGCGTCGAGCAGGACCAGACCCGACAACGCTGCGCCCACCACCGGACCGACCAGCGCCTTGCGTCCCGTGCGCACCGCGTCGATCCACGGCCGCAGCACCCGGTAGAGCAGGAGTCCGAGGATGCCCAGGCCGAGGAACAGGCCGGCGACGACCAGCAGGTAGCTCTCCATCTGCTGGAGCGAGCCGATCCAGTGCGCGGTGACCAGGCGGACGCTCGCGGCGATGACCGCGGCGAAGAGGATGGCGCCGCCGAAGGCGAGTTCCCAGCGGTGGCCGCGACGGCTCTCGAGTTCCGAGATCAGGGTCACCCCGAGCACGTAGCCGCCGAGGATCAGCGGGTAGGCCGCCGCCGAGAGCGGGATGTCCTGGGCGACGTCCGCGCCGAACAGACCGACCACCGCGAGCACGCCCATCTTGAAATAGGCGAGATCGCCGAGCGCGAGCAGCGCGAAGAGCGCGTGCGCGAAGCGCACCAGGGCCATGTTCAGGCTGCCGAGGTACGGCACGTGCTTGCCGGCGAAATCGTAGAGCAGGGCGAGGCTCAACACGATGCCCGCGCCGTAAAAACCGTAACTGCCGACCAGCGATGCGACCAGCAGCGAAGCCACGGCGAGGATCGCCGCGACCACGTAGGCGGTGATCAGGCTGATGCGTCCGGAGGGTAGCGGCCGCCGCGGGTGCAACTCGCGGTCGCGCTCGATGTCGGCGATGTCGTTCCAGATCATGCCGCTGGCGTAGAGCAGGCAGCTGGCGAGCGCCACCCACAGCAGATTCATGCGGTTGCCCTGCAGCAACAGCGACACGATCAGCTTGGGATCGAGGTTGCCCTCGGCGTAGGTCGCGGCGACCGTCGCCGCCATGATGTTGGAGAGGATGGTGAACAGTCCCGTGGCGCGAATCAGCCGCAGCCAGTCGAGCATGGCTGCAGGTTAAGGCGCGCTGGCTGGTGCCTAGGGGGCAACAATCTGCTGCGTCGGAGCGTCACTACCGGCCGGCTCCGGATCCTGGCGCGCCAGCGTGAGCGCCCAGGTGTCGCCGAGCCGGCGAGCGGGCGACTCCTCCGCCCAGCGGCCGCCCGCGGCCATGGTCGAGACGCCCAGACCCGCGGCGACCGCCATGCCGCCACCCACCGTGCGCGGAGCCAGGTAGAGCTCGAGACGGTCGTACAGGCCGGCGCGCAGGAACGCGCCGTGGACGTGGGCCCCGCCTTCGACCAGCACCTCGTTGAAGCCGTACCCGCCCAGCGCATGGGCGAGTTCGAGCGGATCGTGGGGATCGGCCAGGGGCAGCAGCCCGATGCCGGCTTCGGCGAGGCTCCTGGCGATGGGCGCCGGCGGATGCGCCCGGCACGCGACCAGCAC
>JACDEC010000368.1 GCA_013816645.1 Planctomycetota bacterium | reverse complement strand
CAACTCGGGCTGCGCATCGGCGACGTCATCGAGGAGATCAACGGCGAGCGCGTGCTGTCCTACGACGACATCTACACCGGCGTGGCCAAGGCCGGTGAACTCCCGCTGCGCCTGGTGGTGGTGCGCAAGGGCGAGCGCCTGGTGCTCGGCGAGGGCCGCGACGTGCGCCCGGTGCGCGATCCTTTGCGCGGCGTGCCGTCGCTGGGCGTGACCATCCCGACCGGGTTGTGGTTGGCGGCGGTGCACGATTACGCCGGCATGCGCACCGAGGGCGTGCCGCTCGCCGGCTGGACGCTCGAGTCCATCGATGAGGAGTCGCTGGTCGGCGGCATCGGCCAGCAGGCGGAACTCATCCTCAAGCGCCGGGTCGGCACCCCGGTCACCCTCGGCTTCCGTCGGCCCGACGGATCCTACTTCAAGACCACCGAGGTCTACGCGGGATCATCGTCGCCGATAGACCTGGCGATCGGCTTGCCGGTCCGGATCAGCGATCAACCCAAGCCGGGCACCCCGGCCGGTAATGCCGGCCTCAATGTCGGCGACCTGATCGTCGCCATCAACGATGTCCCGGTCACCGGCCAGGCCCACTTCGTCTCGCTGGTGCAGAACGCCGCCAACGCCGCAGATGCCAGCATGCGCCTGAGCGTGTGGTCCCCCGGAGCCGAGGCCGCGCGCGAGGTGCGGATCACCGCCGTGCTGGATGTCGACAGCGTGATGCGCCTGCAGTTGCCGATCGAATCCGCCGACAGCGGTTGGCTGCCCGTGCTGCCCAATGCGTTGGGGGCGCAGGCCAACGGCTTGGCGTGCAGCGGCATGAAGCCGGGCGACACCCTGCTCGACCTCCAACTCGACAGCGTCGATCGCGCCGCGCGCACGGTCGGCGCGCGGGTGCTGTCCGGCGGAACCCCGGAACTGATCGCACTGGCGCCCCCGCAGGAACTGCCCAAGCGCGCCCTCAAGGTCTTGGGCAAACTCATCGGGCACCGGGTCGATACGATCGTCGGCACGTCGGGCGGCGACATCATCCTGCGCATCGCCGATCTGCCGGGTCAAGGCACCGACATCTCGCTGTCGTCGTTGCCCGCGTCGGCGCGCGACGCGCTCGGCGCGCTCAAGCAGGGCGATTGGATCGTGCGCCCCCAACGGCTGGTCGACGGGCGCATCGGCATCGAAGTCCTGCGCGGCGCCGCCGCGGCCCAGGTGATGCGCGTACCGCTGCACGATGTCGGCATCGCCCTGCGCTTCGAACTGGACAAGACCCCGTACCAGTTGTCCGGCTGGACCGACGCCTTCACCCTCGCCAACCACCAGACGAAGAAAATGGTCGTCGATACCCTGACCATCATCCCCAAGTTCTTCCGCCCCGCCAACGAGGGTGGCATCGATGCGACCAAGTCGCTGTCCGGGCCGATCGGCATCTTCGGCGCCCTGCGCGCGATGTTCGACCGCTTCGGCTTCGCCGCCTTCCTCCAGCTCGTCGCCCTGATCGGCCTGAACCTGTTCCTGGTCAACCTGCTGCCGATCCCGGTGGTCGACGGCGGCCAGCTCGCCTTCCTGGCCATGGAGGCGGTGATGCGCCGTCCGTTGCCCGACATCGTCAAGACCGTGGCCACCGGCCTGGGCGTGGTGCTGATCGTCTCGCTGATGCTCTTCGTGCTCAGCCTCGACATCCTGCGTTTGGCTGGGTGGATCTAAGCTGAGCCACGCGCGGCACCGCCGCGCGCCTGGCCCTAGCCGGGTGCCAGAGTGCAGCGACAGCGGCGTCACCGCAGGCCGCCCCGGCCGAGGAACGCCGCGTAAGCGAAACGCAGGCATGGCGGGGGAAGCACCAGCGGCTCTCCTTCTCGATCTTCTTCTTCTTCTCCTCCTTCTCTCCCCCTTCCTCTCTCCCACCGCCCTCCACACCCCCAAACCCTCTTCCCCACCCTCGCTTGCGGCTGCCGCGAGCCCGATCTACCCTCCCATATGCCTGCCCGGCACGCAGTCGCGGTCTTCGCCCTGCTGCTCGCCGCCACGGCGGGCTGGTCGGAATCCGTCCATCGCGAGGTGCTCCCATCCGGCCTGGTGGTGATCGTCCAGGAATTCCATGCCACCCCCGCCGTCGAGGTGCGGGTCTCGGTGCGCGCCGGACCGCTGTCCGAAGGACCGCTGCTCGGCAGCGGCGCCAGCGTCCTGCTCCAGCGCCTGTTGGTCAGCTCGGGATCCGCTGCGCAGGGCGCCGACGAGGTCAAGCGGGCGATCGCGCGACTCGGCAACGAGTTCAACGCCACCACCACGGTCGCCAGTACCAGCTATTCCTTGAGCACGGTTTCGGACAAGACCGGCGACGCCCTCGCGTTGCTCGCATCGATGCTGTCGAACTACCAGTACAGCCAGCTCGACCTGCAACGCGAACGCGAGGCGGTGCTCGCCATGCCGGCACCGACACCGGAGGTGCTCGCCGAGTTGCTGCTCAACAGCCTGCTCTATCGCCAGCACCCCGCCCGCCTGCCGGTCACCGGCACCCCGCGGATGATGGATCAGTTGACGGTCGATCTGATGCGCCGCTACCAGGCCGCGCGCTACACCGCCGCCAACACCGTGGTGACGGTGGTCGGCAATGTGAACACCAACGACGTGCGCAAATGGGCCGACCAGGCCTTCGCGCACTACTCGGTCGGCGGATACCAGCCCGCGACCCCGTTCATCGAGCCCGCGCAATACGCGCCGCGCTACGCCAGCGGCCAGCTCGAGCTGCCCGAGCAGCGGGTGGTGCTCGCCTGGCGCAGCGAAGCGATGGAGCATCCCGCCCAGCCCGCGCTGTGGGTGCTCGCCGAACTGCTCGGCGCGCCCGGCCACGGACTGCTCGACCGCGCCTTCGCGGCGCGCTCGCTCCCGCTCCCGGTCACGGTGTCCAATCGCGCGCCGATCGACCAGGCCGGCTGCATCGCCTTCGCCTTCGCCTGCGCGCCCCTGCAGCGCGCGGATTGCGAGCAGACGGTGCGCGCCTGCCTCGACGCCCTGGTCAAGGATGGACCTTCGGTCGACGCGTTGGCTTCTGCCAAGGCCGCGCTGCGCCGTCGGCTATCCGAGCGCGCGACCAGCACGGCGGCCATCGCCGAAGGCCTCGCATCCTGGGAACTCGCGGCCGGCGATCCCGGTTTCGGCCGTCGCCACCGTGAAGCGATCGAAGCCACCACCGCCGACGACGTGGTCCGGGTGGCGCGCCGCTACATCGTCACCGACATGGACGCCCACGCCTGCACGGTCGTGCTGCGACCCGGCGCCGAGTCGCTGGCCAGCGGATCCGGCGGCACGGTGCAGCCTCCGACGGGAACCTTGGCTCCCGAAATCGTCGATCTCGGCAAGGGCGCGCGGTTGATCGTGCGCCAGGACCAGGAACTGCCGCTGGTGCACCTGCGCCTGGGCGTCGGCGGTGGCGCCGGCATCGAGGAGCCGGCCGTCGCCGGCATCGGCGCCGTGCTGGCGGAACTGGCGACGCGTGGCGTCGAAGGCCGCAGCCGGGCCCAGATCGACGCGTTGTGCCAGCGCGCCGGTTTCGACCTGTCCGCCGACTGCGGACCGCACGCCCTCGGCATCGCCCTCACCTGCCTGCCCGAAGAACTCGATCGCGGCCTCGAACTGCTGCTCGATCTCGCCACGCGTTCGTCCCTGCCCGCCGCAGAACTCGCGCAGGTGAAGGCGATCACCGAGCAGCGCCGCGAAGCCACAGAGGGCGCCTGGGACGAGCGTCTGCTCGCCGCTGCCCGCGGCGCGCTGCTCGGCGAACACTACGGCGCCCGTTCGCCGCAAGGCAGTCGTGACGCGGTCGCCGGCCTCGATCGCGCCACCATCCTGGCGCACTGGCAGCGCCTGACGGTCGCTCCCAACCTGGTCATCGCCGTCTACGGTCGCTTCGACCGCACGGCGCTGCGCGCCACGCTCGATCGTCTGCTCGCCAGCCACGCCATGCGCGATGGCCCCAGGCCCGCGCCGTTGGTCGCGGTCGGCCCCGCGTCGTCATCGCCGATGAGCATCGGATTCCACCCGGCCGAGCTGGCCGCGGTGGCCCTGGCGTGGCCGGCGCCCCCGCTCGCGGAGCGTGGTCGCGACGAGGCGGCGC
>JACDEC010000026.1:4540-14233 GCA_013816645.1 Planctomycetota bacterium | reverse complement strand
GCGCCGCGGGCGCGACGCCGGCGCGCTCGCCGTCGACGATCAGCATGCGGCCGGCGCCGCCGGGATTGCCGACGTCGATCGACACCGTCGCGGCGTCGACGCTGCCGTCCCAGGCCTGCGCGGCGACGGTACCGTCGGCCATGGTCTGCAGCGCGAGCAGGATGGGACCGCCGGCGTGCGCGACGCCCTGGCTCTCGCCCAGCAGCACCGGCGCGGCGGCGGGGTCCGCGGGGCGGCACCAGATCTGCGCGCGCAGTTGGAGGGGGGCGGAACCCGATACGGCGAGGCGGGTTTCGGCCACCACCGCGATGTCGCCGCTGGCGCTCGGCCACAGGGCGACGCCTGCGCGCACCGCTTCGCCGGCGGCCAAGCCAGAGTCGTCGAGATCGAGTTCGACGTTGAGCACCGCGCTGGCGGGGATGGTCAGAGCCAAGCGCGCCGCGCGCGGCGTGGTGCGCGCGCCGCTGACGCCGGCGAGCGATGGCGTCCAGGTCGGCTCGACCAATGTCGTGCCAGCGGGCAGGGTGGCCGAGCGCAGGTCGACGGCCTCGGTGATCAGGTTCGGGCGGTATTCCATCGCCCGCGTGCGGTTGCCGTTGGCGTCGTAGGCGTAGACGCTCTGCACGCTGCTCTCGGCGTCGTCGGCAGTCTCGCTGCGCAGGCGGCCGCCGGCGTCGTACGCGAAGAGCTGGCGCCGTCCCGCGCCCTGGATCTTGCGGATGCGGCTCTGCTGGTCGTAGCTGAGGTCCCAGCGGTCGCTCGTCGCGGCGGTGCCGACCTGCACGCTCGCCAGCCGGCCGAGATCATCGTCGGCGACCTGGCGGCGGATGCCGAGCGGCAGGTCGGCGATCTGCACCCGGCCAAGCGCGTCGTAGAGCAGCGAAACGCGTTCATTGTTCACGCTGCCCGTATCCGTGACGCTGGTGAGGTACCCGCGGGCGTCGTAGTCGAAGCGCAGATGGCCCTTGGTCAGGATGCGATCGTCGTCGCGGTAGGTGAAGTTCACGGTTTCGCCGCCCATGCGCAGCGTGACCAGGCGGCCGCGCCGGTCGAAGCTGCGCGCGATGGATTCGCTGCCCGCGCCCGAAGTAAAGGTCTCGGTGATCTCGGACCCGTTCGCGCTGAAAGCGTAGGCGTAGACGATCGCTTCGCCCGAGCCGATGAAATCCACGCGCGCCAGGCGCCCGGCATCGTCGTAGGAGCGTTCGCTGAAACGGCCGGCGCGGTCGCGCAGGCGTTTAGGCTCTCCGCTCGGCCAGAACGAGACGATCTCGTCGCCGAGCCCGCTCGGCGCGGTCTGACGGATGACGCGGTTGTAGGTGTCATAGCCGAACACCGTCGCGCGACCGCGCGCATCGATGATGCGGTCGAGCCGGGCGGTCGTGGCATCGTAGCGGTATTGCACGCGGTCGCCGTTGGCGTCGGTGACGCTGGAGACGCGACCACGGCTGTCGTACTGGGTCGCGGTCGTGGCGCCGTTGGCGGTGACCGCGGTGACGCGGCCGATGGCGTCGCGCGCCACCGACTGTTCGCCCGACGGGGTGATCGTGCGTTCGAGCTGGCCGTGGCGGTCGTACCGGTATTCAACCCGCAGGGTCGGCGAGCCGCCACGGCCGACGGTGGTGACGCTAGCGACCTTGCCGCCGCGGGTGTAGGCGCGCGTGATGCGCACCTGGTCGGGCCCGGTGAGCACCTCGGGGCGGCCGTTGGCGTCGTAGGCCTGGATCCACTCGTGCCCGCCGCCGTCGCGGAAGCGCGTGACCCGCCCCGCGAGGTCGCGCTCGCGCACCTCGGCCACAGTGATGCCGCCGACGCCGTTGACGTTGTCAGTGGTGCGCAGGCTGTCCCCGGTCGTCGCGTCGGGGTGCAGGGTGGTGACCCGGCCGCCGGGTTCGGCGACGTCGAGCAGGTCGCCGGTGGCGGGGTCGTAGGTGTACGAGTGCGCCAGGCCCGAGCCTTCGTTGACCGTGGTCTTCACGCGGTCGGCGTCGTCGAGGTCGACGCGGTTCGCGGCACGGCCGTCGCGCTGCGTCGACAGGACCTCGCCGTCGCGGCGCAGGCCGTAGGTCAGCGAGCCCGTCGGCGATTCGACGCGTTCGACCCGGCCGAGCCCGTCGAGGCGCTCGGTGACCTCCAGCTGGGGCAGCTGCCGCGTCTTGTAGACGAGTTGCCGGCCGTCGGCGACGGACTTCGGGATCACGACCTCGTGGGTCAGGCCCTGGGCGTCGGTGGTCGCGATGAGCAGCCCGTCGTTGTCGTAGACGTAGGTCTCGGACAGCCCGGCGCTGTTGGCCGTGCGCCGCAGCAGGCCCAGCTGGAAGGTGCTGGTGACCGATCCGCCGGCGGCGTTGGTCTCGCGCACCACGCGGTCGTTGCCGTCGTAGTCGATGCCGATCGATTCGCCGTCCGCCCCGCTGGCGCGGATGACGCGGCCGGCGAGGTCGTAGTCGGCCTGGTCGGCGCGGTCGCGGTTGGGCAATTCGGTCAACAGGCGCCGGCCAGCGCGGTCGTAGTGCTGCTTGGTGACCTGGAGCCGTGGATCGGTCAGGGTGTCGAGCCAGCCTTCGGCGGTGTACGCGTACCCGGTCTTGGCGAGCACGACCTGGCCGCCCTGGCTGGAGACGGTGAGCGGAATCGCGGATTCGCGCAGGCGACCGCCGCCGTCGTAGGTCTCGATGCCCTCCTTGCGGGTCGCGTTGTAGGCGGTGCTGACGTACCCGCCGCCCGAGCGCCAGGCGTAGGTCGTGCGATCTGGCGCCGTGCCGGGCGTGGTGGTAGTCAGCACGCGTCCGAGCGCGTCGTAGGTGGCGGTCGAGGTCCGCCCCTGCGGATCGCGCTGGCTGGCGACGCGGTCGGTGAGGACGCTCTCGAAGCCGGTGCGGGCGTACACCGACCCGAACGCGACGGTGGCGTGCTCCTCCGGCAGGATCTCGCTGTCGGCGAGCAGCGCGGCGTCGTCGACGGCCACCGTGATGCCATCGCTGGCGTAGCTCTCGGTCTGCCGGTCGATGGCGTCGAAGTCGGCGCCGCTGGCGTAGCCGAGGTGGTCGAGCGACGCCACGGCGTGCCCGCGCGCGTCGCCGATCTCGTAGGTCACCCGCCCCTCGGGGCTGCGCATGCGCACGGGTTGGCCGAAGACGTCGCTGCGCACGTCCCAGACCTGGCTGCGCTCGTCGGTGATGGCGCTGAGGAAGCCGCGGGCGTCGTAGGCGTAGGTGACGGTCGCATTGCTCGGATCGGTCATGGTGCGCACCCGGCCGGCCTGGCGACCGTCCTGGTGATAGGCGATGCGCGTCGCGCCTGCCACGCCGGCGCGGGTGACGCGCGTCGGCAGGTTGGCGCCCTCCTTGAAGCGGGTGTAGGTCATCGCGACCTCGCCGCCCTCGGCGTCGCTGGTCGAGACCACGTTGCCGACGTCGTCGTAGCCGTAGGTGACGCTCGAGCGGCCGGACTGTTCGCTGCGCACGCGGTGGCGCTGCGCGTCGACATCGCGCGCGAGGGTGAGCCCGCTGCCGTCCTTCCACGACGTCCATGCCAGGGCCGCCGGATCGATGGCGATGGTCTCCTCGCCGCCGAGCCAGTTGGTCACCGTGGCGGTGGACGGGATCCACGCGCCGGGTTCGCGCACGATCGCGATCGACAAGGTGCGCTCGCGCAGCTCGTTGTCCGGGCCATCGGGGAGCTGGGCCGTGACGCGATCGATGCGGTGGGTGCGCGGGTCCTCGTGGGCGGAGAAGCCGGCAGAACCGAGCGTCGCCCGGTTCACCCCCTGCGACCGCAGCGGCCGTGCCCCGCTGGGATGGTCGGTAGCGGAGGTGACCGGTACCGGCAAGGCCGGATCGAAGAAGTGGTAGGCGAAGGCCGGCAGACCGAAGATATCGCTGCGGAGGTAGCGGCCCGCGGGATCGAATACGATGTTCCACGCGCCATCCTCGAGCACGTAGAACGTCCGATCCGGCATCTGGTAGGCCCCGGCGCCGTTGGGCAGGACAGGCAGGTTCCAGCGCCAGTACGCGTCATCGAAGGTGACGCTGCGGAGGCGCTTGCCCGAATACGGACCGCCGAAGGCCGGATGCGTCCACACGCCATCCCCGCCGGTGAATGCGTACGCCCGTCGGCTCTGGTAGTCGCCGATCGATGGTCCTTCGACGAGCTGGATCGTGCCCGCGGAGACCAGGAGGTGGGGGTTCGGGTCCAGGTACAAGCCGCGCACCTCGTCGTCGTGGTCGACGCTGCGGATGGATTCGCTGTAGGCCCATTGGCCGACGTGGTCGAACCAGCGCACGATGTTGTCGTTCAGGACCAGCTTCCACCCCGGCTCGGATCCGGTCGATCCGGGGAATTGCTGCAACGGCACCGGGGCACGGACGATGAAGGCGCCCATCAGGCCGCCGGTCGGTACCACGTCGTACCGCGTGCCGTTCCACGCGAAGGGATAGCGGCGTCCGGTGCCGTCGATGTAGACCGCCACGTCGCCAGCCGGCGGGACACCGCCCACCGCGGCAGAGGACAGAACCAGCTCGCTGTCGTAGGTCGAACGCTGACCTCCCGTCACCTGGGCTAGTCCGAGGCCGTCGAGGTGGTTGGACGCGTACATGATCGACGGGCCGAGCGCGGGCGTGGCGTAGCTGGCCCCGCGCAGGGTGCGGTAGCGGTTTCCGCGCAGCAGGTTGATCAGCTCGTAGCCCGGTTGCGCGGTGACGTAGGGCTCCACGCCGTCCGGCGCGCCGATGCCCGGGCCGGCAAGGGTGAGGCTGAGCCAGTCGCTCGCCATGCGCTCGGTGTTCACGCTGACGGCGACGCGGCCGTCGCGGGGGACCTCGAGGAACAGGGAGGTGATCAGATCTTCCGCCGGCACGCGGTAGCGGTAGCTCCCGCCGACTTCGCTGCCGCCGGGCACCTCATCGTCCTCGCCGTCCGCGCTTCGGTAGAGCCGACCGCCGATCGCGGTCATCGTCACCAGCCCGGATTCGATGCCGACTGGGATGAAGCGGCGGTCGACCTGGACCTCGACCCGCCCGTTGGCCAGGCCGTGGTTGGGGATGCCGAAGCCGCGCGCGAACAACGCGTCCGAGCCGTCGTCGCTGCCGTCGATCGCGCCGTCGTGGTTGCGGTCGACCAGCAGGCGCAGCGGGGCGCCGCAGAACACATTGACCACGTCGGTTCCGCTCGCGGCCTGGTTGGTGACCGGATCGGTCCACTGCACCGACACCGCGATCGGCAGCATGCCGTTGTAGGTGTGGAACAGCTCGACGTACCAGTCGACGGTGAGCGTGCCGTCCGCGCCGACGGTGAGGCTCGGCGTCGTGCCGGGATAGGTTCCCGGCGGCACGTAATCGCCGCCCTGGGCGATGGACTGGGGATTGCGCAGGGTCGGGCCGTCGCTGCGCCAGACCCGCATCGGACCATGCCACCCGGAGATGGTCGACCTGATGCTCCCACTCTGCGGATCGTAGGCCAGCAGGCGCGGGTCGGATCCGCCGGCGTAGTTCACGGTGATCGTGACGGTGCTCGGGTCGAGCTCGATGCCTGCCGGCGGATCGGGCAGCAGGTTGAGCGCCAGCGTCATGCGGTAGAAGCGGTCGCAGCTCCCGGCTCCCGCGCTGGGCGCGCCGGCGATCGCGATGCCGTCGACGCTGTTGTCAAAGCCATCCTCGTCGTGATCGCCGCTGTTGGGCAGGACGACCTTGCCGTGGCCGGGATCCGCCTCGATCGCGTCCTCGGCATCGCTGCGGCTCAGGCCGTAGCCGTCGTCGTTGTCGCTGTCGATGTCCAGATCGACCAGGCTGCTACCATCGATCACCGTGAGGCGGACGGCGTCGCGGCTGATCATCGGTAGCGCGCCGGCGCCATCGGCGTCGACCGACAGCGTGATGCGGACGACGCCGGGATCGGTCGTCTGCAGGCCCTCGGAGTAGAGCGTCGTGGGCAGGGCGTTGGCGCCGGCCAGGAGGTAGGTCCCGGGGGGCACGAGGTCGGCGATGGCGCGGGCCTGCAGCCACGGCTTGCGCCACAGGCGCACGGTCGCGGGATAGGCCAGGGTGAAGCGCGCCACGGCCGGATCGAGCATGGCCGGGATGGTCAGCGTCACCGGTACGAACGGCTCGCCGCCGGCGCCGGCGCCCGGAGGCACCGCGTTGAAGTCGAGATGGTCGCGGATGCCGTCCTCGTCGCGGTCGTGGGTGTTCAGGGGGACGAGCGCGCCGACATGGCCGGGAAGGTCCTCGACATTGTCCTCATCCGGCACCGGGGCGAACGCCGAGATGTCGGTCGGAACATCGATGTCGACATCGACTGCGGACAGTGCGACGTGGTCCTTCTCGCCGGTCGGCGGGATATCCCCGGGCACTCCGTCGATCTCGACCGTGATCTTCCCGGCGCCCCAGCCTGCCGTCGGCTCGCCCGCCTCGAGGTAGAAGGTCCGCCGACGGCTCGCGTTGGTGAAACCGAAAGCGGTCGCGGGAAGCTCCGCGTTCACCGACACCATGTTGCCCGGGCCGCGAGGCACGGCGTTGCTCTTCCACAGCCGGAACTGACGCGGTGGCGGAATCGGGGCCCAGTTGTTCGCCGGCGCGGGAACGGCCGCAGGATCGATGAAGCGCAACGTCACGTCCGCGATCGGCACGAAGCGCGGGATCGCGATCACGACCTGCTTGCGCGCGGCAGCATTGAAGTCATTCCAATCCGGGATGCCGTCGTTGTCGCCGTCCTCGCTCGACACCGGCATGATCATCCCCGGGAACGGGGGCACGCCCGCTCCGGCGCCGGGCGGGAAGTCCTCGATCATGTCCTCAAGCGCGGTGGACTGCGGCGGGCCGTTGTTGCGCGGCGCCGCGGTGTTGTCGCTGTCGACGTCGACGCGGTCGATCGCCGTGTAGCGGATGCGGTCGTGCCACGGCGAACCCGCCGGGGACGATCCGTCGGCCGAGACCTCGACCAGGATGGTGCCGTGAGCGACCGCGTCGCTGGCCTTGATGGCCTCGACCCACAGCGCGAAGCAGCGGTCGTCGCCGAGGTCGCTCAATGTGTAGACTGTCCCCGACCGCACCAGCTTGCCGCCATCGGCGATCGGACGCCGTCCGGCGTCGCTGCCGTCCTTGGCGAGGTAAAGCCGGATCGTGTCGGGTGCCGCCGTGACCGGCCAGGTGTCGACCGCGTGCCCGTTCACCTGCGCCGCCACCGCCGCGACGGACGCGGGGGTGAGGTCGCTGAAGGTGAAGCGCACGCGCACCTGGTCGGCGGGCATGAACGCGGGGATGTGCAGCACGCTGGGCGTGGCCCAGCCGAGGACGTCCTGCGGATCGGCGAGGTTAGGGCGGCGGTCGCCATCGGCATCGCCATCGTTGACCCACACGAACTTGCCGGGCGTGGCCGGGCTGCCGGCCGCGTCCTCGACGCTGTCCTCGGCGTCGTCACGCTCTGGGATCGAGGCCCAGGTGCGGGTGTTGTCGCTGTCGATGTCGAGGTCCACGCCGTCGACGCTGACCACGAGTTCGTCGCACAGGATCCAGCCGCTCGCGCCGTCGGGATCGACCTCGACCTCGATCGTGCTCGCGCTGGCGGCGTCGACGCCCTCGACGTAGAGGGTGATGCGGCCGTCCTGCGGCGACAGGGCCGACAGGGCGTACGACTGGTTGGACTTCACGAAGTCCCCGGCTGGCAGCGAGGCGACCCGGCGCGACGCGCTGCCGTTCTTGGTCCACAGGCGCAGCGCGCCCGCGCCGGACTGCCACACCCAGCGCGCGTCGACCAGCTGCGGGGCGGGCAGCTGCGCGGGATCGTTGGCGCGGTAGCGGAATCGGATCCTGGCCCCGGACGCGGTCGCGCCGCGCAGCACGATGGTCATCACCGGGAAGGCGGCGACCTGGCCCGCAGCGCCGTCACTGGCGAATGCGTTGCCCGCCGGGAAGCGGTCGATGCCGTCGGCGAAGTCGGGCGCGCCGTCGTGGTTGGTGTCGCCGCGGTTGGCGTTGATCAATTTTCCCGGCGCAGCTTCCTCGACGCCGTCCTCGTCCAGGTTCTCGCTGGGCGGTCCCAACTCATTGTCGTTGTCGCTGTCGACGTGGGCGTTGAGGTCCGCGACGCTGAATCGCTCTTCGTCGCTGAGCTGCCAGTCAGCCTGCACCGGCTCGTCGGCGCCCCCGTCGGAGGCGTCCCAGGTGTCGCAGGACGAGCAGGTCTCGATCAGGGACTGACCGTACACCTTCATCGTAGTTCCGCCGATGGACTCGCCGTACCCTTCGATCGCGTAGGTCTGCGCGCCACCGGCCGGGACCGTGACGACCTGGTACAGGTCCGCGTCGCCGCTTCCGCCCCAGTACTCGTTCTGGGGATAACCGTCGAGGCTGACGCGTCCGCGTACCGAGCCCAACACCTGCAGCCGGCAATCAACCGGCGTGCCATCGGACTGGTTGGTGACGTGGAACGGCACCACGCAGTCCGGGATGCTCGACATGGATTCGACGCCGACGATCTTCGACGGGCGCTCGTCCACGGCGAACGAGTGGATCTCGGCCTTCGCCACGAGCGTCGCGACGCGGTCGCTGGGGCAATCCATCTGCTCCGGATTGGGCGTGAAGAGCACCCGGAAGATCGGCTTCCAATGTCCCGGGCCATAGGTGACCGTCTGCGGCGGCGCTGGCAACGGGCCCGAGGAGGTCGAGCCGTTGCCGGAATCGAATTCGTAGCTGAACGAGCCGTGCTGGTAGGCTGCCGGGAGCGTCGACGGGATGTCGGCCTTCGGCCGCAGCACCCAGGTGTTCGAGGTCGGGCAGGTCACCGAGCCGTAGAGACTCACCCCTCCGACCGAGTCGCGCCCGCCCGAGACGATGACGATCACGGGATCGAACACCGTTCCCCTGCGCTTGGGACGCAGCGGAGCGACGTCGGGGAAATTGTCGGTCGTCCCGGACAGGCGGCCGTGCGCGTCGAGGCGCGAAACGATGTAGTGGCCGCTGGTCCCGGTGCCCGAGCAGTCGCCCTTGCCGGTGACGGTCTTGGCGTACCGGCCGCCCTGGTCGAGGGTGACGATGGTGGTGACCGGCGTCGAGCACGCGCAGTCGCAGGCCTGCTTGGTCGGCTGGCCGGACTTCTTCGGGGCGTCGACCTCGTACTCGCAGCCCGAGCAGTTGCGCTCGGTGGCGGTGAACCCGAGCGACACGCCCTGCCAGGTCTCCGAGCCCGGCTCGTCGGGCGGAAGCACCTCTTTGGGGAACACCAGCGAGGCGTAGCTCTTCACTTCGCAGGACTTCGGATTGTACGAAGCGTTGTTGCTGATCTTAACCCAAGGCGAGTTGGTCTGCCCCGCCTCGAGGCTCCAGCACGCGCGGTCTCCGCGCATCTCGAATTCGCAGAGGTAGCGCCCTTCGGTCTCGCCGGTGTCGGGATTGACCACCCGTTCGAAGCGGCCGGGGCCGATCGGGCCGCGACCATCCGGGGCCGGCCCCTCCTCGGAGGTGCTCAGGACGAAGCGGCGCATGCCGCCCAGGAACGTCGCCTGGCCGGCGAACATGTCGAAATCGAACCACACCCGTTCGACGAACGGATGCATGACGATCGTGGAATTGCCGAGCGCCTCGTCCGAGGTGTAGACGATGCCGCCGCGCCCGATCACCTCCCACCAGAACTCGTCGATCTCCTTCGACCACAGCACCGGGCCCCGGCTGCCGCCGACGCGCGCGATCAGCCGGGGCG
>JACDEC010000026.1:0-4530 GCA_013816645.1 Planctomycetota bacterium | reverse complement strand
GGGGCGCGCCGGAGACCCGTGGGACCAGCGACACCACGGCCTGCTCGGCCGCCAAGGTCGCCGAAACGCCGAGCAGGCGCTCATCGTTGCTGGTGAAGGAGATTCCGGCCGCCTGCGGCTGCACATCGAGCACGAACGGCCGCGCGAAGCCGATCTGGCAGGCCACGCTCTCGTCATAGGCGATGCCGAAGGCGGTGACTGCGCGCGCGCCGAGGATCTCCCCGGTGCCGTCGAGGATGCGCAGCTCGTAGTGCCGAGCTTCGCTGAATCGGAACGGCACCACTCCCCGCTCATCGACGGGCAGATCGGCAACCGCGAAACCGCTCTCGGTGAGGATTGAGATGCGCGCCCCGGCGGGCGCGGCGAGCAGCAGGCTGTCGCCGGCGCGCAGCGCAAGCGCGGGCAGATCGTCGGCGACGGACGTCGGCGACCAGGCGATCGACCCGCTGGCGATCACCCCGTCGACCGAGCGCACCGTCACTGCAGCCTGCCCATCGAGCGTAAGCGGTACATCGAGCGCGAAGGAGACATCGCTGAGTTCCTGTACGGCCAGCGCGGCGCCGCCGACGCTGGCATCCAGCGGCAGCTGCGGCGTACGGACGCCCTCGACGAAGGCGGGCGAGACGGCCGAGGCCGCGGGGATGGCGAGGCCGACTGCTTCGGTCGGGTGCAGGCAGCCGACGGGGATGGGACGTCGCGCGAAGATGCCGTCCGCCTGCCAGCTCAGGTGCGCTTCGGCCGAGCCGTGTCCCTCGTACACCTCCATGCGCAGGCGATAGCGGCGTCCAGCCTCGAGGACGATCGGCGCGGACACCGCGTCGCGCGCGGGATGGTCGCTCCAGTCGTCGATGATCACCTCGTCGTCGAGCCACACCCGCACGCCGTCGTCGCAGGTGGCGATGATACGGTGGGTGCCGCTGAAACGCGGGACGAGCGAGCCGAGCCAACGGACGCTGAAGAGATCGGCGGGAAGCACCGCTTCCGGAGCCCCGAGACCCCAGCCGAAGTCGATCGGCCCCTCGGTCCGGGTCACGACCGCCGGTCCGACGAAGTCGCGGTTCGCGTAATAGAAGGCTCGCATACCGGATCCTGCCCCCCAGCTGAGGGCGGACGGGGACGCGCGCATGCGATCGGACGGGATCACCTCCATCGCGCCGCCGGGAATCGTCCAGAACAGCGACATGCTCGCGCTGCCGCCGTTCTCGAAATACTCGAGTTCGATCGCTACTGGCGTGCCTGCGTCGAGCTCGACCGTGACGACGGTGTCCCTCTGCGGGTGCTGCGTCCAGTCCTGCGCCACCAGCCGTCCGTCGACGGACATGCGAAATCCATCGTCGCTGCGCACCGTCAACAGGTGTGGACCGGAGATCGTCGCCGTGAGCAGCCCAGCCCAGCGGGCAGAGAACCCATCAGCTGGCACCAGCAGGTCGGGGGACCCCAGAGCCCAATCATGGTCGATGGTCGGCTCGACACGTTCCAGCAGCGGCGACCCTGACATTTCGACGCCGGCATGGTAGCTGACCAGCCAGCCATCTGCTTCGGCCGCCCAAGCCGCTGTCGCGAACGACAGCACCGTGACCATGATCCGAACTGATATGCGGGTAAGCCACAACATGGGGGCGTTCCAGAAGGGAGGCGTAGGTTGCAAACGGATCGAACGGGTCAAGACTCGTTACGTAAGCAGACGTCAGTGGAACATCGTTGGCTCATGCCCTCAGTTCGTTCGTCCGTAGCGGTCCTCGCGATGCTCGCCCTGACCGTTCTCGGGATAGGGGCGGGAATCGCAGTGAACCGCAGCCGCGTGAGCCTCGCCGGAGCGAGCGTGGTGCCCGCTCCAGCGCCAGACGCGGGCACGACCCATAGGGCGCTACCGAAGACGGCGGCCGCCATCGCCAACCCGGCCCTGGCGGCATTCGTCGACCAGGGACGCGGCAACGATCGGGTGCCCAGCGACTTCGATACCCGGGTCCCGAGCGTGCGCGAGCCGTCGGAGATCGCGGCGGTCATCGCGGTGGTGCGCGACCGTGGGGATGGCCCAACGGTGCGCCACGAGGCGATCAACCTGCTGCGCCGATCGCGCGCGCCAGAACTGGTGCCGCTCTTGCTCGAACTGGCCGGACGCGGCGATGAAAAGGCGCAGTTCCGCGCCTATGTCGTCCAGCACCTCGGCGAGAACCTGGTCGACAGCGCGACCCAGGGTGCCGACATCATGCCGCTCGTGGACGCGTTGCGTCGCGGCTCCGCGGACCCTGACCTCGGCGTGCGCCGCCAGGCCTTCCAATCCTTGCTGCGCTACGGCGACGAGGGCGCGAACGCGCTGGTGGCGCTGCCCCTTGCCGACGCGCGCCTCAACGGGCTGCGCGACCTGATCGTGCACGAGTACCCCGCGGACGGAACCCGGCGGGCGGAGGTCAGGTCGTTCCTGTACAGCGCATCGCTCGACGAACGCATCGCTGCGATCGCCGTGCTCGGCCAGTGGCAGGATAAGGCGAGCGCCGCCGCATTCGCGGACGCGGCTGCGTCCAAGGTACCGGCGTTGCGCCGCGCCGGTGAACTCGCCTCGCGACGGATCAGCGAGCTGCCGAAGCTGCCGTGAACCACACGATGGTGCGGTGCGGCTCTTCGCCCGCGACAGCGCCCGGGACCACGCGCTCCCACGAGACCGCCCAGCCATCACCGATCGCCACGCGGATGCCTTCCCGCCAGGAACCGCCATCCTCACGCACCACCCAGGTCGCCTGGTTCGCATCCGCGGATACGCACACGTAGGATCCGCTGGGTTCGCCGGCCTTCGCAACTCCATCGGGGACGCCGGAGAACAGGCTGGTGGCGGCCCGCAGGTCCGGGGCGATCAGCGCAGCTCCGCCGGAGGTCGCGTCGTCGACGTGCCCCCGGGCTTCTCCCGAAAGGGCGAATCGCGCGAAATCCAACCTACCCAGGGCGGGAATCTGGAAGCGCGCAGTGCCCGCTTTCGCCGCGACGGACCAGTGCTCGATGGAATCGACGAGTTCGGCCTTCAGCCGATGATCTGCCATCGGGACGTCAGCCGGTTCCGTCTTGTTGCCGCAGCACCCCGGCTTGGCGACGTGGACCGGTCGCGCGCGCGCCGACGAAGGTTTGGCCACGACGATATCGGTGGCGACGAGCGCGCTCGATTCGGGCCGTGCGTCATTCGCGCCGAGCACCGCGACGAGCACCGCGACGAGCGCCAGGACGGTCAGCGCACCCATCCCCAGTACAAGGAAGCGTCGGAAGCGCATGCGGCATTCTCGGCGAGGAGCCGCCTCGGACCAGCACGGATCCTCCGGCTGTCGGGTGGGGCCAGGCGTGCTGTCGGCGTGGCGGGTCGCCATTGATGCGTCACGCATCGAGCAGCGGCGACTTGGCGCCGCCGGTGGGAGTTCAGGCCAGCAGCGCGCCGAGCGCGGGAGTCTCGGCGATCGCCGCGTCGACTTCCGGTCCGGCGTGGACGTGGTCCTCGGGATGCGGGGTGGTGTCCGAGCGCGCCTGGACGTGCGCGCCCATCAGGTAGCGGCGCGGCGCTCCGATGATCGGCTGCTTGGCGGCGTGCCAGAGGTCGGTGGTGAAGATCACCGCGCTGCCCGGGGGCAGCAGCACGTCGACCTCGCCCGGCCATGCGCTGTTGCAGTCGGGCCCGGCCGGCGCCAGGCGGTCGTCAAAGCGCCTGGGCAGCACGACCAGCGCGCCGTTGCCGCCGTCGGTGCCATCGAGGTACCAGCCGAAGAGCAGGCGCCGCGGGCGCTGGCCACGGCGCGGATCATCGAGTGGCATCGATTTGAGATCGGCGGTGTAGGCGTGGTTGTGCCAACCGATGCGGCTGGAGTCGAGGATATGGCCGCGGTCGGTGACCCGGGCACCGCTGTGCGTGACCCGCACCTCGTCGGCGAAGACCGCGGCGCAGACCGCGGTGATCAGCGGATGGGCGTAGAAACTGCCGATCTTCCGTTGGCGGGTGAGCAGGGGGTGGATGGCATAGCCGAAGGTCGGGATCTCGTTGGCCTCGCCGCGGGCGATGACCTCGTCGAGGGCGCTGGTCGCGACGCGGCGCTCGGTTGCGTCGAGCACCGCGGGCAGGGCGACGAAACCGCGCTCGAGCACCTGGGCGGCGGCCTCGACGATGGAGAGGCGGGCGGTGGCAGGCTGGCTCATGGTCGGCTCCCTGGGGCAGCGCTCGCGCCCCGTTCCCGTCATGCTAGCGTCGCGCAGCAGGCGACCATGGCGCGAGCCTCCAACGGCATGTCGTTTCTTCCTGATCCTCCTCCTGGGTTCGGCCGCGATGCCGGCTGACGCCGCCTTCGCGGCGGTGATCGCCGATTCGCTGCGCTTCGCCTGGGTGAGCGGCGGGATCATCGATGTGCCGGCCGGCTACAGCACGAGCTGGCGGGTGCTGCCGGTCGCGCTGGTCGCCGAACTGCGCGCCGGCACTGGGGTGGTCGAGATCGACCAGGACCAGCCACGCCGACTGCGGTCCGGCGACGCACTGTGCATCCCGGCCGGGACCCTCCATCG
>JACDEC010000367.1 GCA_013816645.1 Planctomycetota bacterium | reverse complement strand
TGCTACCGCAACTCGAAGGCCTGAACCCTTTCCGCTTTCGTCCATTGTCGTCCATCATCACCCACGCATCAGGAGAACATCCCATGGCTAAGAATGAACGCACCTCGAAGTCGATCGCCAGCAAGGCGTCCAAAGTCCTCGCCGATCCGAAATCGTCGAAGGCGATGAAGTCGATCGCCGCCTCCGCCCTGACCCAGGCGCCGAACAAGCGCAAGCGCAAGTAAGTCATCCGGATTTTTCCATCCCGCCTTCCCTCCGCTGGGGACCCGATGTCGGGGCCAGCGGCAAACCACCCTCTCTCCAGAACGGATCATCCATGTTTTACTGGGCAATCGTCTTCTTCCTCGTCGCCATCGCCGCGGCCATCTTCGGCTTCAGCGGACTCGCGAATGACTCGGCGTACATCGCCAAGATCCTCGCGGTGATCGGCATCATCCTCGCGATCATCTCCTTCCTGGGCAGTCGCCGCGGCTCGCGAGACGGATGATGCTCGACATCCGCTTCCTCGATCCGCGTCGACACGCTCACCCTGCTTTGTTCCAGGAATCCACACGCATGAAGACCCTCTCGATCACGCTCGCCACCATGACCATCGCCATGTGCGCCCTCTCCGGCTGCGGCACCGGGCAGGACCGTCGCGCCGCGACCAGCAAGGCGACGGCCACGGTTCCGGCTGATACCAACCAGGCGAATCGTGACCTCAAAGGCATCGTCGCCTCGCTGAAAGGCCTGCGCGACTCCGACCAGCGTGCCGACCTCAAGAAGCTCCACACCGGACTGCAGGAGCGCGCCAAGACCCTGAAGGGTTCGCTGGCCGACGTCGCCTCGAGCAGCGACGCCGCGGTGGTCGCCGGCAAGGAGCAGATCACCCAGTGGCACCAGCAGGCCGACACCTTCACCGATCCCGAACTGCGCAATGCCAGCAACAAGCGCGAAGGCGAACTGCGCAAGGCGGTCGATGCGCTCTCCGCGAGCAACGCGTCGCTCAAGGCGCTCGCAGACCCGTTCGAGGCGCAGCTGGCCCAGACGCTCGGGGCGCTCGACCTGGATCTCTCGCAACCCGGGCTCGATTCGGTCAAGCCGGTGATCAACGCGCTGATCGATGACGCCGAGGCGCTGGGCAGCTCCCTGACCGAGGTGTCTGACCAGAGCAAGTCGCTCTACGCGGTGATCAATCCCTGAGCTGCCCGGTCGGTGGCGCCAGAGCGTCGCCGAACCCGCTCGACCGACCGCCTCTCACGAGGCGGTCGGTCGCGCAGCGCTTGGCGAGGCGCCGCGCGCTGCCAGCATGTGCCCATGCTCGCCGCACTGGTCGGAGGTTGCCTCGCCGGGGCCCTGCATGTCGTTTCCGGCCCGGACCACCTGGCGGCCATCGCCCCGTTAGCGGTCCGCCGCCCGGGACGCGCCTGGTCGACCGGTCTGCGCTGGGGCCTCGGCCACGGCGCCGGTTCGGCCACCATCTGCGCCACCGCCTGGGCCTGCGGATTGTTCGCCCAGGCTGAGATCGCGTCAGCGTGGAGCGAGCGCGCCGTGGGCCTGGTCCTGATCGGCATCGGGGCCTGGAGCCTCTGGCGCGTGCGCAGCGATCGGCGCTCGGGCCACGTCCATACGCACGGCGCGATCGCCCACGCGCACGCCCACCAGCACCGAGCCGCCGCGCTGATCGATCTGGGCGGGATCGCCCGCGCGGGAATACCGGCCCCGGTCGATCGCACCAGGCTGCCACTAACGCTCTTCCCGGCGTCCGCGCACGGACACCGCCATTCGCCTTTCGCGATCGGCGCGCTCCACGGGTTGGCCGGCGGATCGCATCTCGTCGTGGTCGTGCCCGCCCTGGCGTTGCCGTGGCCGCAAGCCGCGGGTTACTGCGCCGCTTTCGGCCTGGCCTCGATCGCAGCGATGGTCGCCTTCGCCGGAGGCCTCGGGGTGTTCGCCGACCGCATCGCCGGCCTGCAGCGGATCCATCTCGGACTCCAGGTCGTGGTCGCGTTCATCGCCATCGCCATCGGCAGCTGGTGGCTGACCTGCGCTTAAATGCATAAAAAAACCGACCGGGCAGTGCCCGGTCGGTTCGCATGCACGTTCGGGGCGAGTCGCCCCGAATCCAATTCAGCGCTTGGCGGCGCCGGCGGTGGCGAAGCAGCCCTTCTCAGCGATGAAGGTCTTGGCCTTGGTGTCGACTTCGGCGGTCGTGACCAGCCAGCCCGTGACCTTCTGGCCGGGGTAACGCTGCTGGAGCTTGTCGCGCAGTTCGATGAAGGCCTCGCCGTCCTTGGCCGAGATCTTGCCGCTGCGGCGCTTGATATCGACGAACCACACGTCTTTGCGGCCACGAGCGAGCACGATGCGTCCAGTTCCCTCAATCCCATAGTTTTTGACAGGGACGGCCTCGACGCTCTGGAACACCGGCAGGCGGGTTTCCAGTTCGCGGTCGACGACATCGCCCGGGAGGGGGTGACCGGCACGAAGAAGTCGGATGATGGCTTCTTCGGTGGCTCGGACGGTGACGCGCATGCAGTCTCCTTCTTTTCACTGTTGGAAATGAGCTGGCCGGGCTACAAACAAGACCAGGATAGGCACTTGCGTACCATTCCCGGGTCTGCCTCCCGCTTCAAAAGGGAGCTCAATACTAGCAATGATCACCCGAAAAACAAGGGTGATCGGCCGCAAACGTTGAGCCTACCGCCATCCCCGAGTCGCATGTTTCAACAGACCTGGCTATGACTGACCAGCCATGACCGATCTCTCCGCGCTGCGCGAACGGGTGTTCCGCGCCAACCTCGACCTCGTGACCAATGGGCTGGTCCTCCTCACGTGGGGCAACGCCTCGGCCGTCGATCGGGCGGCGGGCGTCATGCTGATCAAACCGAGCGGAGTGGACTACACGGCGATGACCGCTGCCGACCTGGTCGCAGTGCGGTTGGCCGACGGCGAGGTCCTGGCCGACCCGGCCGCCCGTTCGCTGAAGCCCAGTTCGGACACCGCCACGCACCTGGCCCTTTACCGCGCGTGGCCAGGGGTCGGCGGCATCGTCCACACCCACAGCGAATACGCGACCGCCACCGCCCAGGCGGGCTGCGGCATCGCTGCGTTGGGGACCACCCATGCCGACTATTTCCATGGCGATGTGCCGTGCACCCGAGCGCTGACCGCGGCTGAGATCGATGCCGGCTACGAAGCCGCGACCGGCGCGGTGATCGTCGAGCGTTTCGCCCACGACCGGCTCGACCCGCTGGCCATGCCGGGAACGCTCATCGCCCAGCACGGGCCGTTCGCCTGGGGCGTGACCGTCGAGAAGGCGGTCTATCACGCCACCGTCCTCGAGCGGTTGGCGCGCATGGCGGTGCATACCCGCACCTTGAATCCCCAGGCCGCGCGGGTGCCCCAGCATCTGCTCGACAAGCATTACCGCCGCAAGCACGGTCCCGACGCGTATTACGGTCAGCGCTGAGCGCCGCGCTCGCCAGAGGGGACGCAGTCCCCCGGAACACGCAGGGTGGTTCACCCCCTCCCCGCGTTGGGCGCGGACGCGGCTTTCCCTGCGACCATCCCGGTTACGGTGCTGCGAGAGGAGCCCCCACATGCCCCGTTTCCTCCTGACGCTCGTCGCCCTCGCTGCGCTCGTCCCGATCGTCGATGGCGTCGCGGCTGAGGAAGCTGCCGAAGCCACCGCCAAGCCGGCGGCGTCGCCACTCGCCGGCAAGACCTTCACCGTCGAGATCACCACCGGCGGCGAGAAGGCCGAGGACGTCCTGACCTTCGAGGGCAACACGCTTATCTCGAAGAGCTACGCCGAGAGCCGCTTCGCCCCGGCCCCCTGCACCGCCACCAGCACGGGCGACTCCATCACCTTCACCGCCACCATGACCAGCCCGCGCGGCGCCGAGGCGCTCTGGGAAGGCACCGTCACCGGGACGACCATCTCGGGGAGCGTGACGACCTCGCTCAAGGGCCAGCGCGAACGTTCGACGTTCACCGGCAAATAGCCGTCGTAACGCGGATCATCTCTTCGTTGCGGCAGCTGCGGCAGCTGCGGCAGCCTCGGCGGCCAAGGCGCCAGCCAGCGTCCGATGGCGCTCGAAGCAGCTGCGCACCGCGCCCGAGGCGAGC
>JACDEC010000366.1 GCA_013816645.1 Planctomycetota bacterium | reverse complement strand
CCCGCAAGGGAGCCTGAAGCCGGAAGCAGCGGGCGGAACCCGCAAGGTATGGCTGGGTGCTTATAGGACGCCGGGCATGAACGACTCACAAACGGAGCAAGACAGGAACCGCCGTATACGGAACCGTACGTACGGTGGTGTGGGAGGACGGGGTCGCCCGTGAGGGCGGCCCCTCCTACCCGATTACCGACGATGGGGATGGCGTTCCCATGGATCGTGGAAGGCGACCCATTGCGCCGGGGCGGCGGCGATGAAGCGCGTGAAGCAATCCGCCAGCCGTTGGGTCAGCGCCGCCACCTGCTCGCTCTTGGCGAGGTGCTGGTCCGGTCGGATCGGTCGGGCGACGATCAGCACCAGACGGCCCGCGGAGCGACGCGCGAGCAGGCACGGGATGATCGGCGCCTGGGTCTGCACCGACAGCGCAGCCGGGCCGACGGGCATGCGCGTGCGTCCGTGCCCGAAGCGCACGACCAGGCCGTTGCCGGTATAATCGCGCTCGGCGACCAGCCCGAGCGGCTTGCCGTCCTTGAGCGCGCGCAACGAGGCCAGCGGCGCCCGGTCGAGCAGCAGGCTATGGCAATTCACCCGAGCGCGGGTGCGCTCGAACAGGGCATCGATCGCGGGATCGCCGGACGACAGGGCGATGGCCTGGACGCTGCTGAGCATGCCGAGGTGGTGGTAGGCGGCGGACAACAGTTCCCAATTGCAGTGCACCGAGGTCAGGATCGCCGCCCCCGCGAGCGGTCGGCGCGCGAACACCCGCCACGGATCGACCAGTTCGAGGCACGGCGCGGTGAAGTGGCGCGGGCGCAGTCCGCCGATGCCGACGCCGCCCATGCCGAACGATTCGCACACCGCGAAGCCGAAATTGACGTAGCTGCGTCGCACTGCCCGCGACAGGGCCTCGGGGCACTGTCGCGGCAGGAAATGGGCGATGTTGCGGCGCACGGTCCGGCGCCCGCGGGCATCGCAGATCCAGGACAACGTGGCCGTCAGGTAGCCGAGCGTCCGACCCATCCACAGCGGCATGTTGCCGGCGATGAAGAAGGCGACGTGGAAAAACATCAGACGCAGCCACGGGCTGCTGCGCAAGACGTCGCGGCTCATTGTTCGCTCGCTGTCGGCTGCGCCTCCTGGCTCGCTTGGACGGGGGGACTCACGCATGTCCTCGGCGCGTTGCGCCTGCGGGCATGCAGTCGTCCATGCGTCCATGGGACCCTGCCCATGGACGCGGGATGGTCTCCCCCCGTCAACGGCCCTCCGGGCCTGACCGTGTCCGCGGGCAGGGCCCCGCGGACATCAGGCGTCCGATCCGCAGCGCAGGCGCATGCGCCGAGCACGCGGTCGGCGCCCCCCAGCTCTTGCTCGCTGTCGGCTGCGCCTCCTGGCTCGCGTCGAGCGCGTCGCGACCGCGGACGAGGTCCTCCGACCGACCCCTGGCCCCCGGCCCCTGGCCCCCGTCGGATCAGCACGACTTCCCATCGACGAAGATCAGCCGGGTCTGCGCCGCGCCGCGCCAGCGGCTGGCCTCGGGGCGCACCAGGAGGTCGAAGCGCACGCCGGGGCTGGAGAAGGCGGCGTAGTGCTCCTTGGCGCGCCAGGCCAGGAAATCGCGCATGCCGCCGCCCGGGTCGGTGAGCGCCGCGCGCATGTGGTCGCCGTCGCGGCCGAAGACCTTGGGCTTGGCGATGAAGCTGGCTTGGCGCAGTTGCAGCACCGGCGCGGGGTTGGCCATGCCGAAAGGGGCCATGGTCTCGAGCTGGAGGAAGAACTCACCGTCGAGTTCGGCGATCGCGGCGTCGCCGTCGTAGTCGGTGCGCGGGACCAGGCTCCCTGGCTGCGCGCGCGCGGACACATGACGCTCGAACGCCGCGCGGAACTCCTCGACCCGAGCCGCCTGGATCGATAGGCCGGCGGCCATGGCGTGGCCGCCGCCCTTGAGCAGCAGGGGGCGGCACGCTTCGATCGCTTCGCCCAGATGCACGGTCGGGACGCTGCGCAGGCTGCCCTTGCCGACGCCATCGGCGAGGGCGATGACCGCCGCTGGCTTGCCGTACTGCTCGACCAGCCTGGCTGCGACGATGCCGACCACGCCCTGGTGCCAGCCTTCGCCGGCGAAGACCAGGCTGGCGCGCTGGCGCAGGCTCGGATCGGCGTCGACCGTGGCGATCAGGTCGGCGGTGAGGATATGGGTCAGCCGCTTGCGCTCCTCGTTCTCGACGACGATGCCGGCCAGTGCCGCATCCGCCTCGGCGCGGGTCGCGGCGGTGAGCAGCTGCAGATTCGCCATGGCGGTGCCGATGCGGCCGCTGGCGTTGAGCAGCGGCCCGACGCGCCAGCCGATGTCGGTCGCGGTGACCTCGCCCTCGAGGCGGGCCTGGTCGAGCAGGGCGCGCAGTCCGTGGTTGGTGGTCTTGCTCAAGGCCGACAGACCATGCGACACCAGGATGCGGTTCTCGCCGGTCAGCGGCGCGCAGTCGGCGACGGTGCCGACCGCGACCAGCGCCAGCGCGTCGAGCAGGAAGGCGCGCAGGCGGTCGCTGAGCTTGTCCGATCCGCACAGCACCTTGCCGGTCGCCCAGGCCAGCTTCCAGGCGACGCCGACGCCGGCGAGGCCCTTCTCGGGATAGGTGCAGGCGGGGTGGTTGGGATTGCACACCGCGGTGCACTCGGGCAGCGAGCCCTGAGGCAGGTGATGGTCGGTGATGATCACCGAGCAGCCGGTCTCGGCCTCGATGCGCCGCGCGAAGCCGTGATCGGCGATGCCGCAATCGACGGTGATCATCAACTTGGGCGCGTGCTCCTTGACCGCGAGCAGGCTGGCTTCGCTCAGGCCGTAGCCGTCGATGCGACGATGCGGGATCCACGGCCGGGCCTCGTGCCCGCAGGCGCGCACGAACTGGGTGAGCAGGGCGGTCGCGGTCGAACCGTCGACGTCGTAGTCGCCGTGGATGAGGATCGGTTCGCGTTGGTTGATCGCGTAGGCGAAGCGCTGGGCAGCCTTGTCGATATCGCGCATGCGCTCGGGTTTGAGCAGGTCCTGCAGGCGCTTGGCGAGGAAGGCCTCGGCTTGGGGAGCTCCGTTCACCCCGCGCAGCGCCAGCAGGCGGGCGGTGAGCGGACTCAGGCGCAGCTCGTGCTCGAGTTCGGCGACCACGTCGGCCGGAGGCTGGCGGCAGCGCCATGGGCGTGAGGCGGTGAGCACAGTCCTTCTGTACGGGGGCTGCCGCTGATGGCCAGCCCTCCTAGGGGGGAGATCCGGTTGGCTGCGCATGGATCGGTCAGGGCGGCTGGCCCGCTGCCCACCGGCGGCTAGCGTCCGCCATGCGCTTGCACCTGAGTCTCGCCTGCCTGGTCCTCTGCCCGTTGCTGGGAACCGCCGAGGCCGTGCCTGGCGCGGACGCCGTCGGCTTCCCCCACGAGCACAGTGATCTGCGCCCGGATCCCGCGGTGCGCTGGGGGCGGCTAGGCAACGGCCTGCGCTACTGCCTGATGCGCAACCAGCAGCCCCGTGAGAAAGTCTCGCTGCGGCTGCAGGTCGAATCGGGCAGCCTGCTCGAGAGCGAGGCGCAACGCGGCCTCGCCCACTATCTCGAGCACCTCGCCTTCAATGGCACCACCAACTTCCCGCCCGGGCAACTGACGCGCCGCCTGCAGCCCGCCGGCATCGCCTTCGGGGCCCACTCCAACGCCCACACCTCGTTCGACGAGACGGTCTACAAGCTCGACCTGCCCGACCCGAGCGCGGCGACCGTCGATCTCGGATTGACCGTCATCACCGATTTCGCCGGCGGCATGCTGATCGGCGCCGACGAGGTGGCCAAGGAGCGCGGGGTCATCCTCGCCGAGATGCGCGACCGCAATACGCCGGCCTACCGGCAACGGCTTGCCGAATTCGCCGTGATGTTCCCCGGTCTGCGCCTGGGCGAACGCTTTCCGATCGGGATACCCGAAACCATCGCCGCTGCGTCGCCCGAGTTGATCCGCGCCTACTACGACGCCTGGTACCGCCCCGAACGCATGATCCTCGCGGTGGTCGGCGCGATCGACCTCGACGTCATGGCGCAGGCGGTCGAGAGCCGCCTCGGCCCGCTACGTTCGCGCGCCACCG
>JACDEC010000365.1 GCA_013816645.1 Planctomycetota bacterium | reverse complement strand
CGCCAGCGCCCCGCGAAATCCGAATGCGACAAGCGGGCTGCTGTTTTTCAGCAGCCCGCTAGCCCGCAAGGTTCTACACCCGGATCGTCGGACATGCGGACGGGCCTGCTGTAGACGGTCGGCCAAGCGATATTTCCATGGGCCTCGCCAGGCGACAGCATGTGCGACGTCGGGAAGGATTGGTATGCACATCGCAATTTTCGGCACTGGGTATGTTGGTCTGGTGACCGGTGTCTGCTTCGCGGAAATGGGCAACGTGGTCACGTGCGTGGACGTCGACCCGAAGAAGGTCGATCGGCTGCGCCGAGGCGAGGTGCCGATCTACGAGCCGGGCCTACAGGAACTGCTCGAAGAGAACTTCCGCGCCAAGCGCATCCGCTTCACCACCTTGGCCCGCGATTCGCTGGTCGACGCCGAGATCGCTTTCATCTGCGTCGGCACGCCGATGAGCGACAGCGGCGAAGCCGATCTGAAGTACGTCGAGGCGGCCTCGCGCGACATCGGCCGCAACCTCAACCATTACTGCCTGATCGTCACCAAGAGCACGGTTCCCGTCGGGACCGCCGACAAGGTGCGCGGCTGGGTGCGCGACGAACTCGCCCAGCGCGCTTCCGGCATCGAGTTCGACGTCGCCTCGAATCCGGAATTCCTCAAGGAGGGCAGCGCGGTCGACGACTTCATGAAGCCCGACCGCGTGGTGGTCGGCGTCGACAGCGATCGCGCCGACAAGCGGCTCCACGATCTCTACGGTCCGTTCGTCAAGAACGGCCTGCGCTTCTACACCATGGACATCCGCTCGGCGGAGATGACCAAGTACGCGGCCAACGCCATGCTCGCGACCAAGATCTCGTTCATCAACGAAATCGCCAACCTCTGCGAACGAGTCGGCGCCGACGTGCGCCAGGTCCGCCTGGGGGTCGGCGCCGACGTGCGCATCGGCCTGCAGTTCCTGCATCCCGGCTGCGGTTACGGCGGAAGCTGCTTCCCCAAGGACGTCAAAGCGCTGATCCACACCGCCGATTCGGTGGGTTACCGCGCCGAACTCATGCACGCGGTCGATTCGATCAACAACCGCCAGAAGGTGCTGATCCAGCGCAAGCTCCAGGCCTGGTGCGAACTGCACGGCCGACGGATCAACGAGATGACGGTGGCGGTGTGGGGCTTGGCCTTCAAGCCGAACACCGACGACGTGCGCGAATCACCGGCCCTGCCGCTGGTGCAGGACTTGCTGCGCCTGGGTGCCAAGGTCCGCGTCCACGACCCCAAGGCGATGGAGGAGGCCAAGAAGATCCTCGGCACGCCCGACGGACTCATCTACGTCGAGGACCAGTACAAGGCCACCGAAGGCGCCGACGTGCTCTGCCTGGTCACCGAATGGCGCCCATACCGTCGTCCCGACTTCGATCGCCTCGCCGGGCAGCTGCGCGCCAAGGTGATCTTCGACGGCCGCAACCAGTATGACGAGATCAAGACCCTCGAGCACGGGTTGACCGTGTACCCCGTCGGCGTTCCGACGGCGAAGCTCGACAACCTGGCGGCCAAGGCTGCTGCCAAATAGTCCGCATCCAGGCAAGCCGCAACGGGCCGGCTAGGGCTTGAGGTAAACCACGTTTCCCACTGCACGAACGGGCGCCGGTGCGCAGCAGCCATGGGCAGCATGTGGGTCCGTGCCCCAGTTGCTGTCGGTGTCCACCGCTTGCAGGGCATCGAGCGCCGGCAGAGGCCTTCTGCCCGATGGCTTCTATGGTAGGGGTTTGAGCCGGCCTTCTGGCCACAGCTCTGCCGAGGGCGCATCGCCCAGCAGCGGGCGGGCGTGCTCGCCTGCGAAGGGCAGACCGGACAGCTTGGCCAGCAGGGACACATCTCCGGCGCCGCCGACCACCGGCAACAGCGCCAGCATCGCGATCCAGTAGCTGGCGGTATCGCCCATGGCCAAGCCGGTGACGACGATCACCGATCCGCCTCCGAGCCGCGCCCAGCGACCAGCGGTTGAGGACCACCAACGCAGCGTGCGTTGATACCAATGGGGAAGCGTTCTCATGGCACCACTCCAACCCTCATTGTACCCGGTCCAGGGGCGGACGCCGTTCGCAGGCCAGTTCCATGCACGAGCTACCAGACTCCGCGAATGGGGGTCCCAGGTCCATCGTTGGCAAGCCCCTCCGAATCCGGATCATGGCGACGATGAAGAGCGGCGAACCGACCATCGAGCACCTGCCGATCGTCGACACCCACCTCCACCTCTGGGACCCCGCGCGCATTCCCTATGCGTGGCTGCCGAGCGTCCCGCAGTTGAATCGACCGTTCGGCTTGGAGGACTTCGACGCCGAGACCGTCGGCCTGAAGGTCGAGCGCGCCATCTTCGTCGAAGCCGACTGTGACCGAGCCCGCTACCGCGATGAAGTGGGTTGGGTGGCCTCGCTCGCCGCGGCCGATCCGCGCATCGCTGGTATCATCTCGTTCGCGCCGGTCGAGAAAGGCGAGGATGCCCAGGCCGAGATCGTCGATCTCGCCGGGCGCCAGGGCGTGGTCGGGGTCCGACGCCTGCTCCAGCAGGAGCGCGCCCCGGGCTTCTGTCTCCAGCCGGGCTTCCTCGCCGGCGTGCGCATGCTCGCCGAGCACGAACTCAGCTTCGACCTGTGCATCCGCCACGACCAGCTCACCGACGTCATCGCCCTGGTTGACCGTTGCCCCGGCGTGCGCTTCGTCCTCGACCATTGCGCCAAGCCGGATATCCGCGCCCGCGCCATCGATCCGTGGAAGGAACGCATCGCCCAATTCGCCGAGCGGCCGGACACGTGGTGCAAGCTCTCCGGCCTGGTGACCGAGGCCGACCGCGCGACGTGGACGGCTGACGATCTGCAGCCCTACATCGAGCACGTCGTCGCCTGCTTCGGAGTCGAACGCGTGATGTTCGGCAGCGATTGGCCGGTCGTGCTGCTGGCCAGCGGCTACCGCCGCTGGGTCGAGACCCTGCGCGGCGCGCTGTCGGCGTTGCCGCCGCGCGACATCCGCCGCATCTTCCGCGACAACGCGTTGGCCTGCTATCGGCTCACCGCCTGAGCCTCTTCACTGCGCGAACGGACTGAGCACGATCGCCGGCTTGCTGATGTGCCCACGCACGGCGGCGCGCGCCAAGCGGCTCGACGCGCTGCCCAGCAGCCACGAGAGCGCATCGCCGACTCCGGGCACCACCTGGATGAGCGCGAACTCGGGGTAGGGGATCAGCACCAGGTCGACGGTGCCATCGAAACCGATCGAGCCGTGGAGCTTCACCACCACGCCCGGCGACTCGATGATGCCGCCCTTGAACTGCACGCGTCCACCGTCGAACACCAAGCGCGCCCGCGCCTGGTCGCGGCCTCCGCCGCGGGTGGGATCTCCGGCGAGCAGGCTCGATAGCGGTCCCATCTGGACCAGCGTCCCGTTGCGTACGCTCACGTCGCCGGTGCCGGTGACCTTGCCGCCTGCGACCGAGAGGTCGAGCGTGCCGGAGACGATGCCCGCCGTGCCGTTGGCGACGCCGGCGAATTCACTCAGGAAGGTCGCGAGATCGACATCAGCGACGTTCAACTGGAAGCTCTGGGTCTCGGCGGCGAGGTCGAAGATCATCGTGGCGGTGACGGTGCCACGGTAGGCGCGCGCCGTGCAATCGGCAAAACGCAGGACCTGGCGGTCGAGCACCGGCTTGGCCGCGACATCGTGTAGGTTCAGTCCCAGCCAACGCACCACGTTGGCGTGCAGGACCTCGCCGTCGATCCCGGCGGCGAACGCCGGTACGTTGGGCTCGGCGGCAGCGATGGCCGTGGCTGCCAGCAGCAGCACCGCCGAGCGGAGCATCATGGCGCGAGCGCCGTGGCCTCGGCGGTGGCGAGCGCCGCGAGGTGGGCCTCGGCGATGCGAAGCAGTCCCTCGGCCGGACGATTCACCAGCAGCGTCTGCCAAGCCGCGCGGCCGGCGCCAGCGAGCAGGTGGATGCCGACCTTCACGTCCGAGACCAGATGCGGGTTGCCGAGTGGGAGGTAGCCCGCCAGCGCGGAAGCGTGCAACGCGCAGGCCGCGAGCAGTTCGGCCGGAACCGCGGCGGCGCGCGCCTCGGCGGCGGTCAGCCCTGCTG
>JACDEC010000364.1 GCA_013816645.1 Planctomycetota bacterium | reverse complement strand
ATCAGCGCGCGGCTGATGCCGAGCATGCAGGCACCGACCTGGCCGGCGGGACCGCCGCCCTTGACGTTGATCTTGAGATCGAAGCGGCCGGCGGCGTTGCTGACCTCGAACGGGGTCAGGAACAGCTTGCGCAGGCGCTCGACCTTGACGTAGACGTCGAGCTTGCGGTTGTTGATCGAGATGTCGCCATTGCCGGGCACGAGGCGCACGCGAGCCACGCTGGTCTTGCGGCGGCCGAGGCCCCAGATCACATCCTTCGACGACATAACGCTTGCTCCGGAAACGGCTGACGTCGGCAAGGGCTGCCGACGCGGGAGGGCACATGCTATAGCCGAAGCCGGTGCGTCAAGGCCGATGCCAGGCAGCCAAAAGGCTCACCGGCTAGAACGACCAGCGGAAGTTCCAGCTGCTGTTGCTGCCACCGCCGTGGCCATGCACGGTCAGGCCACCACCCGAAACGACCGGGGCCGGGCAGACCGGGGGCCAATACACCACATGCGGCGCCAAATGGGGGTAGTAAGCCCCTGATCCGCCCTGGTTGTAGAGCGGAATGCCGGCACCCCCGCGGGTGGTATAGCCGGGGATGAAGGTGGCCGAGGCGGGCTCCTCGACGGCCCGGTCGATCGCACGCTGCCGGGCTTCCCGTTCGCGAGCCTCGCGCCGGGCCTGCGCTTCGGCGACTCGCTTGGCGGCGAGCAGCACCTGCTCCTCGCGCTCGGCCCACGACAGCCATTGCCCCTGGTGCTGGATCTCACCGCGGGCGGCCGCAGCTTCGTTGGGGCGCATCCAGACGCCCCGGAAGCGGACCATGCCCAGCACCTTGCGGGCATCAGGGTGATCGCGCTCGCGGGCGATCGTCTCGGCGGCGAGCTCGCGGTAGAGCACTTGATCGCGCAGTTCGTGCGCCTGCTGGGCGAGCGCCCACAGGGTCTCGCCATCGGCATCGTCGCCGAGGCGGCTGCGCTTGGCGCGGATCTCGGCCAACGCGGTCAGGCGCGGGCTCATGCCGTAGGTCACCTGCTCAATCTGGTCGGCGGGGAAATGCTGGACCACGATCAGGCTGCCCGAGCCGGTCTTGAGATCGACGACGGCCGCCTCGGGCGCGGAGACGATCTCGCCTTCGAGCACGCGTCCGTCGCGCAGCCGCACCTCGTCGGCCGGGCACCACGACCACACCGCGCCCAGCACGATGAGCACGATCAGGCGAGTCGGGAGGGTTGTCACCATGACCGTCTCCACGTGCTCGCATGGTGGCGCGGACAGCAGCCGGTAGAAGCGAAATCAACGGAAAATACCTTCATGATGCTTGACCTCGCGCACCCGTCGGACTACCGTGACCGGCTAATCCGCACACATGCCCCCACCCTCCGCCTGCTTCCTTGGTATCGACGTCGCCCGTGACGGCTTGTCGTTGGTGATCCTCTCCGCAACCGGCGAGGTGATCGCCACGCTCGAGCGGTCGTATTCGACCAATCCCGGCCCGACCACCGATCCCCAGGACTGGTGGCGCGCTGCCCGTACCGGCATCAAGGAGATCCTCCGACGGTCGGGGAAACCAGCCAACGCCATCCGCTGCATCGGCGTCACCGGGGACAGCACCGGCGTGGTCTGCCTCGCCAAGGATGGCCGGGTCCTCTGCCCGACGGTGCTCGGCGCCGACGTGCGCACCGGCGCGCAGGTCGAGCAGCTCGTCCGTACCGTCGGCCTGCGCAACCTGCTCAACCTTGCCAGCGGCCCGGCTACCGAGTCATCCCCCGCGGTGAAGCTGCTGTGGCTGCGCGATAACGAACGGCGCGTCTGGCACGACACCGCGCACCTGCTCCAGCCCAAGGACTTCCTGCGCTTCCGCCTGACCGAGGCCCTGGCGACCGACCCGTCGGATGCCGCGGCGACCCTGCTCTTCAGCCCGCGCGGACGCACCTGGTCCAAGCAGCTGCTGACCCTGCTCGACATCAATCCGGCGTGGCTACCCGCCGTGGCGGCCGGCCAGGCGATCGCCGGCCGCGTCTCCACCGACGCCGCGCGCGAGACCGGCCTGCAGGCCGGCACCCCGGTCATCACCGGCGCCTCGCACATCGCTTCGGTCGCGGTCGCGGTCGGCGCGTTGCAGCCGGGCGCCGCGATGATCGAGCTCGGCGGCGAAGGCTCGTTCTTCATGCCCACGGCCGATGCCGTGCGCGATCCCCAGGGCCGCTTGATCTCGACCTGCCACACCGTCGCCGGAACCTGGGCGCTCGCCGGTTCGGGCTTCGCCTCCGGTGGCGCGATCTCCTGGCTCACCGACCAGGTGCTGACCGCCGAGGTCGCCCAGGCCCGCCGCGCCAAGCGCGACCCCCTCGATCTGCTCGCGGAACTCGCCGCCGAGGTGCCGCCTGGCGCCGACGGCCTGCTGTTCCTGCCGCCCGGGCTGCACACCATCGCCGGCTTCGTCGGGCTGTCCTACGCGCACCGCCGCGGTCACCTCGTCCGCGCCGTGCTCGAGAGCGGAGCCCTGGCCCTGCGCCAGGCCCTGGACAGCGCCGCCGAGATCAAGCGTCGTCCAGAACGCATCACCGTCACCGGCGCCTTCGCCGGCAATACGCTGTGGTGCCAGATCCTGGCCGATGCGCTCGACCACACCATCCACGCGCTGCCCTGCGGCAACAGCAGCGCGATCGGCGCCGCGATGCTGGCCAGTTCGGCGGTCGGCATCCACAAGGGCATCGAAGAGGCCTGCGCCAAGATGGTGAAGACCAAGGGCGTCCATCATCCGCGCAAGGCGGCGACCGAAGCCTATTCGTCCCTGCTGCCGTCATTGGCCCGCTTCTCACCTGCCGCGGCGCGCACCGCCGCGGCACTCGAGGCCACCGCGTGAGCACCCTGCGCAAGCCGATCACGCTCCTCATCCATGTCGCGGTCGCGATCGCGGTCGTCGGCTTGCTCTACGGACAGTACGAAGCGCGCCGCCGCGAAGTCGACGAGACCCGGCGACTCGCCGATCGCGAACGCGCCGAGACCGCGCGCCTCGATCGCGAGAACACAGTGCACCAGGATCTGCTGCGCGGGCTCAAGGACAATGATCCCTACGTGGTCGAACTGGTCGCTCGCGATCGGCTCGGTTACGCGCGCCCGGGCGAGGTCGCTCCGCCGCCTCTGCCCACGATTGACAAGGTCGGGGCCTCCGGTACCAAGTGACGCTCCGCCGCCGTCTGGGCGGCGTAAAGCACCAGCCGCATGGGAGCTGGAGCCACTTGTCGGGGCGTAGCTCAGCTTGGCTAGAGCGCTACGTTCGGGACGTAGAGGTCGCAGGTTCAAATCCTGTCGCCCCGACCATCACAGCACCCTGCGGCTCTGCCGCAGGGTGTCTTTTTTCCTGCGCATCTCACCACGCGAGCGCACTCGATGCCCGCCATGCCCGCCGTTCCGGTGCACCACACGCATGCAACTTGTTGAAATGGCGCGCGGCGCCATCCACACTGCGCCCGTTGCCCATGCGGGTGTAGCTCAATGGTAGAGCGCCAGCTTCCCAAGCTGGACACGGGGGTTCGATTCCCCTCACCCGTTCCAGACTTTCACGACCCTCTCCTCCACCTCCACGAACGGTCGCATCGCATGCCCCGATCGCTTGTCCCGGTGGTCGTGCCTGTGCGCTACGCGGACTCTCCCGTGGCCGAGGAGGTGCGGCTCGAGGTCGTCGCGGAGACGGCGAACGAAGCGATCGAAACGGCTCAATTGCTGGTCGAACACTGGCTGCGCGTCAGTCGATCCGAGCGCCCAGGCGCCGCTGGGTTCGGTCAGGCGCTCGCGGATATCGGCGATGTCCCGGGAGCGCACGCCTACGTTTTCGCTCCTCAGGGTCTCGAAGTCCTGCAACTGCCGAGCCGCTTCGACAGTGAGAACGGGGAGCGGCTCGGCGAGGCCTTCGCCGCGCTCGACGAGCACGCGATCGCCGGCGTCGTCCTCGATTGCTCGGCGCTGACCTACATCAACACGGTCGGCCTCACCGGCATCGCCGCGCACCTCAAGCGCCTGCGCATCCACCTGATATCGGTGCCGCCGGCGATCGCGCGCGTCTTCGACATCGTCGGCATGACCACCTTCCTCAACGTCCACGTCACGCTCCGCGAGGCCCTCGAGGCGATCCCCGACCGCAGTTGATGCC
>JACDEC010000363.1 GCA_013816645.1 Planctomycetota bacterium | reverse complement strand
ATCGACGCCCAGCACCAGGCCGGGCGCCCAACCACGTTCGAGCTGGGCGAGCCGCCGCTCCAATGCGTGCGCGTGCCAGCGGTGGAACAGCTCGACGCGGCGCACGCGCTCGCCGGCGCGCAGCTGGAGATCGGGGACCACGACTTCGCCGTCGGGCATCGGCAGCAGCGCCGGGTCCTCGCAGTGCCACTCGGGCAGCGCCGTGGCCACGGTCTGCTCGAGCGTGGCGAGCTCGCTGGGAACGTGGCCGAGGAACGCGCTGTCGCCGGGCAGTCCCAGCCCATCCGACAGCTCCAGGCGCGCACGGCCACCGCCGCGCGGCAGCGTCAGCTCGGCCTGCGCCGACCACAAGCGGGCGCAGCACAGTGCCGGCAGGAACAGCGCGAGCTGCAGGCCATAGCGGGTGGATTGGTCGATCACGCTCGCCGGTCCGGACACCACCAGGGTGAGCGCGCCGTCGTCGTCGCCGCCGACCCGCACCAGCAGGCGCCGCCAGCGCAGCGCCTTGAGCAGGCGCCGGCGTAGGCCGGTGTCGGCGTCGCGCACGGTGACGCGCAGTTCGGCGGCGCTCAGCAGCAGACCCTGGCACAGCGCCAGGTTGTATTGCGCCAGCAACGCCTCCGGTGCCAGGTCGGTGGCCGCGGTGAGCTGGGCCAGGTGCGGCAGGTCGGCGTACAGCCCGCGCTCGAGGGCGTCGGTGTCGCTGCCGAGGTCGGCGGCTACCGCATGGCGATGAGTCTCGACGTCGACCGCCGGCGCGATCATGCGCGCAGCCGAGCGCAGCAGCGCGTCGCGGCGCAGCGCCTCGCACGGCGCTGGATCGGTGAAGGCGCAGCGATCGACGATCAGCTTCTGCAGGCCGCGCGCCACGACCAGCCCGCGACTCTGGTGCAGAACCGGCATGGCCGCGTCCTCGAGGTCGCCGCGCCGCTGGCCGACGCCATCGCGCCAGAAGGCGAGCAGCCGCTGCGCAGTCGCCAGGTTGCCCGGCGTGGCGCGCAGCAGCCCGGGGACGGCGAGGCCGTCCTTGACCTGGAAACGCAGCAGATCCCTGGTCAGCATGATAGACACCGAGCGTGCGGCGTGCAGTGGGCGACGCGCGGTGGGCGGCGTGCGGCGTCAGATGCTCCGAGTCGTCCCTGGAAACGAGCGGCATCCCTCGCCTTACGTCGCACCCCGCACGTCGCACCCCGCACCGTGGCAATCACGCGAACGCCTCGTCCTGCCCGAACGCGACGTGGTTCCTGCGGCGTTCCGAGGTGTAGGCCTCGCCGGTGCCGGCGGAGAGGATCTCGTAGAGCACCGCGGTCTTGCCGGGTTGCGGGCGCAGCAGGCGGCCGAGGCGCTGGACGTGTTCGCGCACGCTGCCCGAACCGCTGACGATGATGCCGACCGCGGCCTCGGGGACGTCGACGCCTTCGTTGAGCACCTTGCTGGTCACCAGCACCGGGTATTCGCCGCAGCGGAAGGCGTCGAGCATCTGCTTGCGCTCGGCGCCCTTGGTGTGGTGGGTGAGCACCGGTAGCACGAAACTGCGGCCGATCGCGTAAGCGGTGTCGTTGTCCTCGGTGAAGACGATGCAGCGTTCGCCGCCGTGGTCGCGCAGCAGCTGCCAGACCGCGCGCAGCTTGCCGCGGCCCGAGCGCGACAGGCGCTTCTGCTCGCGGTAGGCGCGCATCGCCGCGCGCCCCTGGGGATCGCGGCCGGACGCGGCGATGAAGCTCGCCCAGCCGTTGGCCTGGCCGAAGTCGATGCCCATGCGCCGCACGAAGCGCAGGTACTCCTGGCGGGCGACGGTGTAGGCGGCCTGCTCGTCGGGGTCGAGCGCGACCTCGACGATCTCGGCCTGGTAGCTGGCGAGGAAATTTCCTTCGAGCTCGTCGATGCGCGTGCGGTGGACCTCGGGCCCGATCAACTCGGCGAGTCGGGCGTGGCCGCCATCGGCGCGCTCGGGCGTGGCGCTCAGCCCGAGCCGGAATGGCGCCAGGCACGATTCGGCGGCGTTGGCGGTCACCGCCGCGGGCAGATGGTGGCATTCATCGCAGACCAGCAGGCCGAAGCGGTTGCCGTGCCACGGCATCAGCAGGATGCCGCTGTCGTAGGTCGAGACGGTGATGTCCTGGAGATCCTTGTCACCGCCGCCGTAGCGGCCGATCGGCCGACCCAACCGCTGCTCGAGATCGCCGGCCCATTGCTGGACCAGGTCGATGGTCGGCGCCAGCACCAGGGTCGAGCGTTGGCAGGCCAGCATCGCACGCAGCGCGACGTAGCTCTTGCCGGCGCCGGTCGGCAGCACGATCACGCCGCGCCGCTGGGCCGCGACCCAGGCGTCGAGCGCCTTGCTTTGGTACTCGCGCAGCGGCCGCGGCGCCGGCTCGCTCAACGTCAAGGTCGCATAGGCCTTGGCCTGATCGTCGTAGGCGACCTTGCCATGCAGGCGGCGCAGGATCTCGGCGTAGTACAGCGCCTTGGCGCGGTGCAGGCCGACCCGCGTGTCGAGCACGCAGAGATCGGCGATCAGCGCATGCTGCGCGCCGAGCCCGTCGAGGGTCAGGGTGCCGTCGGCGAAGCGGATGACGACCACGGCGGGAAGGCTAGCGTTCAGCCGGACGAAGCCACGGTCCAAGGTCGCACCGCGGTCGGACAGCCCTGTCTGTGGTGGTCCGGCTTAAGGACATGGCGCTTGCTGCTCGGGCCATAGCATGCGCGCCATGCTCGTCGGACGCCTGTTGCCGCTGCTCTTCCTGACCGTCCTGCTGGGCGCGGTCGAGGAGGTCCCCGTGGTTGGCGCGCCGGCTGAGGCACCGGTGGCACCGGTCGCTGCGGCGCCTGCCGCGGCTCCGGCGGGGCTGGCGGCGCGCATCGTGCTCGACGGGATGATCGACGAGCAGAAGGCCCGCTACTACCGGCGCGCGCTCCGCCAGGCGGTCGAAGCCGGGGTCTCCACCGTGGTCGTCCACCTGACCACCGATGGCGGGCACCTCGATGCCGGACTCGACATCCTCAGCGCCGCGTTGGCGGTGCGCAGCGACCACCCCGATCGCCACCCCAAGCTGGTCGCCTATATCGACAACAAGGCCTGGTCGGCCGGGGCGATGATCGCCTACGGGCATCAGGAGATCTACATGTCGGGCGTCGCCCACATCGGCGATGTCGGCATCATCATGATCGGCGCCGACGGGCAGATCGAGTACGCCCCCGAGAAGATCGAATCGCCGGTGCGCGCCCATCTGCGCACCGTCGCCGCGGCTAACGGCTGGGACACCGCCAAGCTGGTCAAGATGACCGCCCGCGAACAGGAGCTCTACCGCTTCGCGATGCCCGACGGCGCGCGCTACGTGATCGAGGATGACCTCGGCCGCTTCCTCTCCGAGCATCCCGAGCTCAAGCGCGAGCAGGCCGTGCTGATCCTCGGCAAGGACCGCCTGCTCAGCTACACCGCGCGCGAGGCGGTGGCTGATGGCATGGCCACCGCCATCGTCCGCGATCCCGCCGAACTCTACGCCAAGCTCGGCATCGATCCCGCGCGGATGCTCGACCTGGCGCCGACCTCGGTCGAGCGGGTCAGCTGGTCGATCGCCGGATTCGCCTCGGTGCTCGCCAGCCTCGCCGTGTTCTTCATCATCCTCGAACTCAAATCCCCGGGAGTCGGGCTGTGGGCGGTGCTCGCCGGCATCTGCGGCGCGGGCTTCTTCATCTGCCAATACTACCAGGACCTCGCCGGCAACCTCGAACTCGTGCTGGTGGTGCTCGGCGCGGTGGCCATCGCCGTCGAACTCTTCGCCCTGCCCACCGGCGGCCTGCTCGCCATCGGGGGCGGCATGGCGATGTTCTCGGGTCTGCTGCTCGCCTTCATGCCCAACGAACTGCAGTTCGAGTGGTCGTCCGAGGGCTGGGCCGCGGCGCTGCGCTCGGCGCTCTCCCAAGCGGCGCTGTCGCTGGCGGTGCTGACCGTGGCGCTGGCCTGGCTGATCCGGGTGCTGCCCCAGCTCAAGGCCGTGGATCGGATCGCCGCCACCGCCGAGATCACCGCGACCAGCGCCGGCGCACGCGAGATCACCGCCGCGGGAATCGTCGGCCGCACCGGCACGGCGCGCACCGACCTGCGGCCGGCGGGCCTGGTGCTGGTCGAGGGCGAGGAGCTCAGCGCGATCGCAGAGAACGGCGTCTACATC
>JACDEC010000362.1 GCA_013816645.1 Planctomycetota bacterium | reverse complement strand
ACTCGGGAGAGTCCCGGACTTCCGGACTTCCGGACAGTGGCAATCCCCTCACCAATCCGACGGCCGCTTGGTCGGCGCGGAGCCGGGCGGGGGCACCGGCTCGTCGGGATGGAGCCATCGCCGGTCGAGCAGGATGAGCGGCGTATACATCGCCCCAGCGCCATCGGCGACCAGGACGATACGTCCATCCCGGGCCGGCTGGCGCAGCAGGACGCACCACTTGGCCTGCCAGACCAGCACATTCCCCGACGGCACGTAGCCGCCGAGCAGGGACAGCACCGCGTAGGAAGCCACCCATAGGCCCGTGAGCGCGCCGAGCAGGATGAGCAGGCGGCGGATCAGAAAAATGCCACCGGTCCGGAAGTCCGGAAGTCCGGAAGTCCGGAAGTCGGAAGGCCCCGAAGATTCGAGACGAGAATTCGTTCACCGTCAGACCTACAGGACTTCCGGACTTCCGGACTTCCGGACTTCCGGACCAGTGGCAATGAACCGGACTTCCGGACTGCTGCCTTCACGAACGAATCTCCACCGGATTATGGTAGAGCTCGTCGTCCTCGTCCCAGGTGTGGCCGTTGGCCTTGAGCAGTTCGATCCAGTCGTCCCAGCTCTTGATGATCTCGCGCGCGGCGGTGCCCTTCTGCGGGCCGAGGAAGGCGAGGTCCTCGAGTTGCTCGACGTAGGCGGTCGCCTTGTTGTAGCCGATGTTGAGCTTGCGGCGGAAGAAGTCGGCGCCCGAACGGTTGTAGCGGTACATCGACTGCACGGCTTCGTGGAACTGGCGGTCACTCAGCCACTCGCTGGTCTTGGCGTCGCCCGATTGCCCGCCGCCGACCATCGCCACCGCGCCGGCGGAGATGATCGACTCGTCATACTGCGGTTCGCCCTGCGACTTGGCGTGGGCGATGATCGCCTCGATCTCGCCGTCGCGGACCCACACGCCCTGGCCGCGCACCAGCCCGTTGGAGCCCGGCGGCAGGTAGAGCAGGTCACCCTTGCCGAGCAGGTTCTCGGCGCCGCCGGCGTCGAGCACCACGCGCGAGTTCGACTTGTCGGCGACCCGGAAGCAGATGCGCGCGGGCAGGTTCGATTTGATCAGGCCGGTGACCACGTCGGCGCTGGGGCGCTGGGTGGTGAGGATGACGTGGATGCCGGCCGCGCGCGACTTCTGGGTCAGACGGATGATCGACTTCTCGACCTCCTTGTTGCTCATCATCAGGTCGGCGTATTCGTCGACCACCACCACGATGTAGGGCATGCGCACGTCGATGCCGGGCAGGTCGTCGAGGCTCTTGTTCTTGCGCGACAACCGCGAGCGGATCTCGGCTTCGCCGAGCTCGTTGTAGGCCTTGATGTCGCGCACCCCGACCATGCGCAGCGCGAAGTAGCGCTCGTCCATGGTCCGGCACACCCACTCGAGCGCGGCGTGCGCCAGCTTCATGTCGGTGATCGGCGGGGTGAGCAGGTGCGGGATGTCCTCGTAGCCCGCGAGCTCGACCATCTTGGGGTCGACCATGATGAACTTGACCTCGTCGGGCCCGCGGAAGAGCAGGATCGAGCAGATCATCGCGTTCATGCACACCGACTTGCCGGTGCCGGTGGCGCCGGCGACCAGCAGGTGCGGCATCTTCGCCAGGTCGCCCATCATCGGCGCGCCGATGACGTCGCGGCCGAGGATCAGCGGCAGGGTCATCTGCGTCGCGTCGATCTGCTCGACCAGGTCGCGCATCACCACCGCTTCCTTGACGCGGTTCGGGACCTCGATGCCGATGGTCTTCTTGTTGGGCAGCGGGGCGACGATGCGGATGCCCTCGGTGCCGAGCTTCAGCGACATGTCCTTCTCGAAGCCTTCGACCTTCTGCACGCGCATCGCCGCGTCCTGCAGCTGGATCTCGTACATGGTGATCACCGGACCGCGGCTGGCGGCGACGACCTTGACGCTGATCGCGAAGTTGGCGAAGACCTCCTCGATGGTGCGCGCGGTGGTCTGCTTCTCGTTCTCGTGCTCGGTGTGCTTGCGCTTGGGCACGTCTTCGAGCAGGTCGACGGGCGGCAGCTCGTAGGCGCCGTCGACGGACTCGGCGCGCTTGGGCTTGCGCGGCTTGGGCGGCGCGGGAGTCGCGGAGGTCACGGTGGGCACGACGTCCGGTTCCTCGACGGGTTCACTGTCCGGTCGTCCGGCCGTGGGATTGGCGAGCGCCGCCGCGACCGTGGCGATATCGGGAGCCGTGCCGGTGGGCACTCCGAACGGCGTCACCACCTCCTGGGGCGGCAGCGAGGTGCGCCGTGGCGGGTTGACCGCGGGCGGCGCGGCCGCAGGCGCGACCGGGGAGGAGACTGGAAGTGGCGCGTCGCCGCTTTCCGAACCCTGGCGATCGAGAGCACGCCGCCGTTCGCGGATGCGCTCGACCAGGTCGTCGGCCGGCACCAGCTGGTCGGCATCGTTCATGCGCCGCGCCACCTCCTTGAATGCGGTGGTGGTGCGCGCCTTGGACAGCGGCGGCGCAGACGGCGGCGAGAAGGTCGCGGTGGAGCGCGGCACGTGGCGCGTCCCCGGCTGGTAGGTGGAGAAGGCGATCCAGGCGCGACGCAGGTAGCCGGCGAGGCCGACCTGCATCAACCAGACGCTGCCCGCGGCGATCGCGCCGAGCACCAGCGCCGAGCCGCCGACATCGAGGTAGCGACGCAGCAGACCGCCGGGAAAGGCCGGGGCCTGGGGCGGCGCCTGCGGTCCGCAGAGATAGAAGCCGACGCTGCCGCCCAGCCCGTCGAAACGCAGGAGATCCCAATGCTGGAGCAGATGGCGCGCGCCCGATCCGGTCGGCAGCAGGTGCATCAGCCCGGCGAGCGCGGGCAGCAGCAGGGCCGCGCCGGTCAGACGGCGCGAGAGGTTCTCGAGCGGTCCGCTGCGCAGCACCAGCAGGCCCGCGGCGAGCAGCAGGACCGGCAGATAGAACGCGGCCAGCCCCCAGGTGACGATCGCCCGGTCGGCGATCCAGGCGCCCACCGGGCCGGTGACATTCGAGCTCACGGGTCCCGCCCCTGAGATCTGGTCGGGCGAGTAGTCGAGCATCGCGACCATCAGGAAGATGCCCAGGCATCCCAGCAGGATCGCTGCAACCACGTGCACGGGATGCTTCACGAATGACGCTCGCAGGGTCGTAAGGCGTAATCCACCATAGGCTTACACCCTACCATCTGTCGGTTCCTCATCCAGGCTTGCGAAGCTGAGCGTGGTCCTATCCTTCCCCGACCTTCAGAAAGGCAACGGGGGACGTATGGCTCACAAGATGGGTACCGGTTCGACGACGAACGGCCGCGACAGCAACGCTCAGCGCCGGGGCATCAAGCTCTACGGCGGCGAGGTCGCCAAGTCGGGCAGCATCATCGTCCGCCAGTGCGGCACCAAGTTCAAGCCCGGCAAGGGCGTGGGCCTCGGTCGCGACTTCACGATCTACGCCCTGGGCGATGGCGTGGTCCAGTACCGCAATCGTTTCGTCGACGTCGTTCCCGCCGCCACGAACTGATCCGCGCCGCCGCGGTCACTCGATGAACCCACGGCCTCTGGCCGTGGGTTCGTTGTTTCCTGGGGTTGTTGCCGAGGTCTCACCGCGATCCGGCCACAGCCAGATCAGCGCGCCGCCGACCGCCACCACGATCAGGAAGGCGACGCCGACCCGTGCGCCCAGACGGATGCCTCCGAGCACCGCCGCCGCCGCGCCCTTGAACACCAGGTTGGCGAGCGCGGCGACCATGATCACCCGCCACGCCGTGTGGGCTTCGATGCCGCCGTGCTCGGCGAGGCGCGCAGTCGACAAGGTGATCGCATCCATGTCGGTCAGGCCGGAGAGCACCGCCACGCCGTAGAGCGCGCCGCTGCCGAAATGATCGCGCGACGCGGCCACCGCCAGCGAGATCAGTGCGTAGAGCGCCGCGAAGATCAGCGCCGGTTTGAGTTCCGCCGGATTGCCCTGCGCCGGCATCTCGGCGCGCTCGCGACCGGCGATCAGCCACAGTCCGCCGGCGAGCACGGCCAGCGTCGCCACCAGCACGGCCAACGGCGGGGCCATGGCGCGCAATTGCCCCGGGGCGACGACCGCGACTTCGACGACTACCCGCGCCAACGCCACCGCCGAAGCGATGGCGATGACCAGCGCCGCGAGCCCGACCATCTCGGGCGCCCCGCGCGCG